>JACMRO010000568.1 GCA_014376425.1 Rubritepida sp. | reverse complement strand
TGGCCGCGGCAGCGAGGCCGATCCGGTTATTGGCCGAGCCGAAGCCGGCGGCCTGGGCCGTCAGGGTGTCAGCCGCGTCGAGCCGGAAGACGAAGCCGGAGTTACCTGTACCCGCGAAGGTGTCGGGGAAGGTGATCGCGGTGAAGGCGCCCGAGGTGAACAGCGTCGTGCCCCCCGAGCTGAAGATGCTCAGCACCAGGTTGGTGAGGGTGATCGAACTGGCATTGCCCGGCTCAACAGCGTTGAACACAACGCGCAGCGTGCTGGCGTCAGTCAAGCCCAGGCTGCCGATGGTGCGGGTCTGCGTCTGCGAAGCGCCTGTCATCGCGTTGCCGCCAAAAATATCGTCAGTACCGTTGAAGGACACGGAACCGTTCTCGGTGGTGCTGTTGTTAGGCGATTGGATGGTCAGAATCGTGTTGACGCTGCCCAGGCCGCTCCCGCCAAAGTTTTCCGGTGCAACGAGGATGAGTGCGGCATTCGCCCCGGTACCCGTAAGGGACATTCCGAGTGCAAGGAGGGCGGCTGAAGCGGTCGTCTTTATCTTCGACATTTTGGGGGGATCCTTTCAATTACTGCCGGCCGAAGCTGGCAGGCCATCGATATGCAATTCCCATGCCTATGTTTTGATTTCCGATAAGCCTCTGTAATCGTGCCCATTTCATCGGGAAAAGCCGGCTGCAAAAATCCAGGCCAAGGCAACTGTAAAAGTTTCCGTGAGGATTATAGTCCAGGCTTAACAATTATTGTAATGCGCTTTTAAAGCAGAGCTCGCAGCACATGCTTCTGGATCTTGCCCGTGCTGGTCTTCGGCAGCTCCTGGAACACCACCCGCTTGGGCACCTTGAAGCCGGCCAGGGTGGCCCGGCAATGCGCCACCAACTCCACCTCGGTCGCTGTTGAGCCGGGTCGCAGCTCGACGAAGGCGCAGGGCACCTCGCCCCACTTCTCATCGGCCATCGCGACCACCGCGGCCAGCGCCACGGCGGGGTGCTTGAACAGCGTGTCCTCCACCTCGATCGAGCTGATGTTCTCGCCGCCCGAGATGATGATGTCCTTGCTGCGGTCCTTCAGCTGGATGGTGCCGTCGGGGTAGGTCACCGCCAGGTCGCCGGTGTGGAACCAGCCGCCGCCGAACGCCTTCCGGGTGGCCTCCGCATCCTTCAGGTAGCCTTTGCTGACCATGTTACCGCGCATCATCACCTCGCCCATCGTCACGCCATCGGCTGGCAGCGGGGTCATGGTCAGGGGGTCCATCACGCTGAGGCCTTCCAGCATGTGGTAGCGCACGCCCTGGCGGGCCATCAGCGCCGCCTGGTCGGCGTCGGGCAGCGCGCTCCATTCGTCGTGCCACTCCTGGACGACGCTGGGGCCGTAGCATTCGGTCAGGCCATAGACGTGCACAACGACGAAGCCTGCCGACTTCATCGCCGCCAGCACCGCCTCGGGCGGCGGCGCGCCCGCGGTGATGAAGCGCACCTGTCTTGGCAGTGCCACCGCGGGCGCGCTGAGCAGCGTGCTCATCACGATGGGCGCGCCGCACATGTGGCTGACCCCGTGCTCCGCCATCAGCGACCACATGGCGGCACCCCGCACCGCGCGCAGGCACACATGCGTGCCCGCCAGCGCCGTCACCGTCCACGGAAAGCACCAGCCGTTGCAGTGGAACATCGGCAGCGTCCACAGATAGGCGGGGTGGCGCTGCATATCGCCGGCCAGCACATTGCCAATGGCGGCCAGGTGCGCGCCGCGATGGTGATAGACCACCCCCTTGGGCCGGCCGGTGGTGCCGGAGGTGTAGTTGAGCGCGATCGCGTCCCACTCGTCGGCGGGCATCTGCCAGGCGAAAGCGGGGTGGCCCTCGTCCAGCAGCGCCTCATAGCCCTGCCCGCCCAGGGTGTTCTCGCTGGGCGCGGCATGGTCGTTCACCTCGATGACCGTGGGCCGGCGGGCGGACAGCGCCAGCGCCGCCTCCAGCAGGGGGGCGAACTCCCGGTCGACGATGACCAGCTTCGCCTCGCCATGGTCGAGGATGTAGCCGATGGTGGATGCGTCGAGCCGGAAGTTGATGGCGTTCAGCACGCAGCCGGCCATCGGCACGCCATAGTGGCATTCCAGCATCTCGGGGATGTTGGGCAGCATCACCGCCACGGTGTCGCCGCGGCCCAGGCCGCGCCGGGCCAGCGCATCGGCCAGCTGCACGCAACGGTCGCGCAGGGTCGCGTAGTCGCGGCGGGTCTCGCCATGCACCACCGCCAGGCGATGCGGGTGCACGGCGGCCGCGCGTTCCAGGAACAGCAGCGGCGTCAGCGGCTGGTGGTTGGCCGGGTCCCGCGCCAGGCCGTCATCGAAAATCCCCATGCTCAGCGGTCCTGCCAGCGCGGCTGGCGCTTTTCGAGGAAGGCGGAAATGCCCTCCCCCGCGTCATGCGCCATCATGTTGTCGACCATCACCTGCGCCGCGGCGGCGTAGGCCTGCGGCAGGGCACAGCCGGCCTGGGCGTCGAAGCCGGCCTTGCCCATCCGGATGGTCAGCGCCGAGCGGGCGGCGATGCCCTGGCCGATCTCCAGCGCGGCGGCCCGCGCGTCGTCGGCGACGCGGCTGATCAGGCCTATCGCGCGCGCCTCCTCGGCGCCGACCATGCGGCCGGTCAGCAGCATGTCCATGGCCGCCTTGCGCGGCACGGCGCGGGCGAGCGCCACGCCGGGCGTCGAGCAGAACAGGCCGATATCGACGCCGGGGGTGCAGAACTGCGCGTTGGGGGTGGCCACCGCCATGTCGCAGCTGGCGACCAGCTGGCAGCCGGCCGCTGTCGCCACGCCCTCGACCACGGCGATGACGGGCTGCGGCAGGTTGACCACCGCCTGCATCACGCGGGCGCAGGCCGCCATGGCCTGGGTGTAGAAGGCCAGCCCGCCATCGGCGTCGGCGCGGCGCGCGATCAGTTCCTTCAGGTCGTGGCCGGCGCAGAAGACCGGGCCCTCGGCGGCGATCAATACGCATCGAACGTCGGAGACGGCGATCTCGGCCAGCGCATCCTCCAGCGCCGCCAACATCGCCAGGCTCAGCGCGTTGCGGGCGCGCGGGCGGTGCAGCACCAGCC
>JACMRO010000567.1 GCA_014376425.1 Rubritepida sp. | reverse complement strand
GCAAGCGTAGCTATGGCTTGCGCCGGATGCGCTGGCTGGGCCTTGCCAAAGCGGGATTGCAGGTCCGGCTAGCCGCGATGGCGTATAACCTGCGCCGGAGCCTGGGCCTGCTGACGGCGATGGTGGCGTGAACCATGCCCGTGTTTGGTCCCGGGATGAGGTGACGCGGATTGAGTTTGAAGATTTCGGGCGTTGTCGTCCAGGCGTGGCAGACGGCTTCGAAGGGGGTCTTCCACCGGATAGCTTTGAGGTGCTTGGCGAAGTTGTATGCCGACACGAAAGCAAGAACGTGCGTCTTGAGGCTTTCGAGGTCGGGATAGTGGAAGGCTTTGATGGTCGCGTCCTTGACCGTCCGGTTCATGCGTTCGGCCTGACCGTTCGTCCACGGGTGGTAAGGCTTGGTAAGCTTGTGCTCGATGCCGTTCTCAGCGCAGACGCGATCGAAGATATGGGCGCCAAGGTATCGTCGGGTTGGTCTATTTCGGTTCTTTGGCAGGTCGGCAAAGGCCATGCCGTTGTCGGTCAGCACCGTATGGATCGCATACGGGAACGCTTCGACGACGCCGCGGAGGAACTCGGCACCGTTCATCTTGCCGGCGTCATGACGGAACTCGACGTAGGTAAACTTGGAAACCCGGTCGATTGCCAGGAACATGTTGAGCTTGCCCTCGGCCAGGCGCAATTCGCTGATGTCGATATGGACGTATCCAATCGGGGTTGCGGTGAACTTGCCCCGTTTGGAGGCCTGATCTGGGCTCTCAGGCAGCCGAGAGATGCCGTGGCGCTCGAGGCAGCGGTGAAGACTGGAACGGGTGAGTTTTGGGATGCTTTCACGCAGACAGCCGAGAACGTCATCGAGCGGCAGGAGGGTCCTGCGGCGGAATTCGACGATCATGGCCTCCTCGGCCAGTGTCAGGACGGTGCTGTGGGGCGAACTTGGCCCCATCGGCGCATCGTGGGTCGTTTTCCTGGCGCGCCACTTGGTCACGGTGGTGCGGCTCAGGCCGTAGCGACGGGCCAAGCTGCTGGTCTTTTCTTTCGACGCTTGGAGCTCGGCTCGAACTCTCGGCGTTGTCCGGGCTGAACCGTGAAGACTGCCTGCCATAGCGCTTCCTCTCCCTCACGGGTCAAAGTAGCGTCACCTCACCCCGGGACCAAACACCTAGCGCGGCGACTGTTCCGTTCGCACCAGCCGCCCCACATCGAAGCCCTGCGCGCGGGCGATGTCCACCGCGCGGGCGTAGTCCGCGTCGGTCATCGTGGTGGTGCGCGACAGCACCCACAGCACCCGGCGCGACGGTGCGCCCACCACCGCCCAGCGATATTCCGGGTCGAGCCCGATCACCCAGTAATCGCCATGGAACGGCCAGAAGAAGGCCACCCGCAACCGCGCATTGCCGCTGCCAGGCACCACGCTGCCGACCGCCGAGCCGCTGCGGATCGCGCCGCCCGCCTCCGCGTTGCGGCAGGTGTTCACCACGTCGATCCCGCCATCCGGTCGCGGGCTGTACACCGCCGTGACATCCACGCAGCGCAGCCCCGGCCCGTCCTGGAAGAACACCGGCAGCCGCGCCATCTCATACCAGGTGCCGAGGTAGCGCGGCACGTCCACCGCCGCCACGGTAGCCGGCAGCCCGGGTGCGGGCTGGGTCGGCACGAAGGCGGCGCAGCCGGATAGCAGGAACGCCAGGAACAGGATTCTCATCGCGGGATGCTTCCTTCGGGCAATGTCAGTACATGGTCATGAATCGCGCCGGCGGTGCAGACCCAAACCTCGCCGCGCCGTTCCAGCATGCGCGCCAGGGCGCCGCGCAGCGCCCGCATCCGGTAGGGCTGGCCGATGATGTAGGGATGCAGCGCCACCCCCATCACCTGCGCGATGCCGTCCGATACCTGGTCCAGCCGCTCCTCGAAATCGGCCACCAGCATGTCGGCGAATTGCTGCGCGCCGTCCTTCCGCGCGACGATGGCGGGGATGTCGTTGGCCTCCTGCGGGTAGGGGATGCTGAGGATACGGCCCCGCCCTTCTCCCCGCCCCTCCCCTTTTGCGCGGGTGCGCTTCCACACCGGCATGTCGTCATGGCACCAGTTGAGCGAATAACCGTAGCCCGCCTCGGCCAGCAGATCGGGGGTCACATGGCTTTCCGCGATCCAGGGGGAGAGCCAGCCGCGCGGGCGGGGGAAGCCGGCGGCTTCGATGGCCGTCGTGCTGGCTTCGATCAACGCGCGCTCCTCCGCCTCGGCCATGGTCGACTGGCGCTCGGCGTTGGTGCGGCCGTGGCCGGCCAGTTCGTCGCCGCGCGCGGCATGGGCGGCCACCAGCGCCGGCGCGTGGTCCAGCATGGCGCTGTTCAGCAGCACGGTGGCGGGCAGCCGCAACTCGTCCAGCAGCGCGAGCAGCCGCCAGGCGCCCACCCGATTGCCATATTCCCGCCAAGCGTAGTTCAGAATATCGGGCTGCGGGCCGCCCCCCGTGTTTGGCCCCGGCGCCAGCTCCGCGCCCAGCCCTTCGCCGAACGAGAAATGTTCCAGGTTGACGCCCAGATACAGCGCCAGCTTCGCGCCGTTCGGCCAGCTCCAGCGCGGCCGGCCAACCCAAGGGTGGTAGGGGAAACGATCGTGATGCTTCAGCATCTCCCCATGTTGGCACCCCACGCCAAGCGCGACTATTGTGCGCTGTGATGGGGAAAACCGACACGGGCATGAGCGGCCGCGCGGTCCTGTCCGCCGAAACCCGGCGGCTGGGGCGCCGCGCCGTGCTGCCCATCGCACTGGGCTATGCGGTGGCGCTGTGCGGCCTGGCGCAGGCCTGGCTGCTGGCGCGGCTGGTGGCCGGGTTGCTGGGCTATCCGGTGGGCGGCTGGACCGACCTGGCGGGGGCCGCGGCGCTGATGCTGGCCGCCGCCGGGCTGACCGCGGCGCAGGAGATCGCGCAGGCCGCCGCAGGCCGCGCGGCGCGCGCGCATCTGCGCGGCCAGGCCTTCGACCGCCTGCTGGCGCTGGGCCCCGCCGATGGCCGCGCCGCCGGCGACCGCGCCACCCTGGTCGTCGAACGCATCGAGGCGCTGGACGGCTACTTCTCCAAATGGCAGCCGGCCGCGGCGTTGGCGCTGCTGGTGCCGCTCACCATCATCGTGCTGCTGGCCTGGGTGGACTGGCCCAGCGCGTCCGTCCTGTTGGTGATGGGGCTGCTGGTGCCGGTGGGCATGGCGGTGGCCGGCATCGGCGCGGCGCTCGCCAGCAAGCGGCAGTTCGAAGCACTGGCGCATCTGTCGGGCCGTTTCACCGACCGGGTGCGCGGCCTGCCCACCCTGGTGCTGTTCAACCGCGCCGAGGATGAGGCGAAAGGCCTGGCGGCACCCGCCGAGGAGCTGCGCCGCCGCACCATGAAGGTGTTGCGCGTCGCCTTCCTCTCCAGCGGCATCCTGGAGCTGCTTTCCGCCTTCGCGCTGGCCTATCTCGCCTGGCGACACGGTGCTTTGCTGGGCGACAGCCACCCCAACCCGGTCGTGGCACTGTGGTGCATCCTGCTGGTGCCGGCCTTCTTCCAGCCGCTGCGGAACTTCTCGGCCGCCTATCACGAGGCGCAATCTGCGCGCGGCGCGGCGGCCGAGCTGGCGACGCTGCTCGCCCCCGCCACCGGCGCGCCCGGCCTGCTGTTGGAAGCCGTGCCGCCGCGCGTGGCCGTGGTGTTCAGCAACGTGGTCCTGCGGCCGAGCGCCGAGCGCCCGCCGGCGCTGGACGGACTGACCTTCAGCGCCGCCGCCGGCGAAACCATCCTGCTGGCCGGGCCGTCCGGCGCGGGCAAGAGCTCGGTGCTGTCGCTGCTGCTGGGCTTTCGCCGCGCCGATGCCGGCCGCATCGCCATCAACGGCCAGGATGTGGCGTTGTTGCGGCCGGAGGAACTGCGCCGGCTGTCGGCATATGTGGGCCAGAAGCCGCATCTTTTTGCAGGCTCGATCGCCGACAACATCCGCATGGCCAGGCCCGATGCGACGGACGCCGCCTTGGCGGCAGCGGCCGATGCGGCGCAGGTGACGGAATTCGCGCCCGACCTCGGTTTGGTGGTGGGCGAGGGCGGCTTCGGTCTCTCCGGGGGGCAGGCGCAGCGCGTCGCGCTGGCCCGCGCCTTTCTCGCCGACCGGCCACTGCTGCTGCTGGACGAGCCCACCGCCAGCCTGGACCCGGGCACCGAGGCCCTGGTGCTGGACGCCATCCAGCGGCTCTGTGTCGGCCGCACCGCCATCATCGCAACCCATTCGCCGGCCGCGCTGCGCAATTTGCCCGGCCGGTTGGTGACGCTGGAGGCGGGCCGTGCCATCAACCGCCGCATGGCGGGTAACTGATGCTGGCTGATCTGATCCGTATCTGGGGGCTGTGGCGGGCGCGGGGCGGCTGGCTGCTGATCGGCCTGGGCATCGGTGTGGCGTCGGCACTTGCCGCGGTGGCGCTGCTGGCGCTGGCCGGCCTGGGCGTCGCCGCCGGTGTGGCGGCGGGCGGCGGCGCGCTGGCCATCTTCCTGCTGCGGCCGCTGATGCTGGCCCGCCCCGCGCTTCGCTGGGCCGAGCGCATGGCCAGCCATGAAGCCACCTTCCGTGCCCTGGCCGATACCCGTATCTGGTTCTTCCGCCGCCTGGCCGAGCGGCTGCCCGGCGGCCTGGGCCACACCAGCGCCGGCGATGTCCGCGGCCGCATGATCGCCGACATCGAGGCGTTGGACGGGCTCTATCTGCGCGCCGTGCTGCCGGCCGTCGCCGCCGCCGCCGTGGTCGCCGCCGTGGCGTTGCTGCTTGGCGCCGAGCCTGGGTTGGCGGCGCTGGTCGCGGTGCCGCTGAGTGCCGCCCTGCTGCTGCCTTTCTGGCTCGCCCGCCAGGCCCGCGCGCCGGCTGTCGCCGTGGCCAGCGCGCGCGGCGAGGTCAACCGTGCCGCGCTCGACCCATTGCTGGGCCTGGCCGAAACCCTTTCCAACCAGGCCGAGGGCGCGGCCGCCGCCCGGCTGGCCCAGGCCACCGCCGCGATGCACGCGGCCGAGGCGCGGCTGGCCCGGCGCGGCGCGATCGGCGGCGCTGCCGGCTTCCTGCTGGCGCAGCTGGCGATGCTGGGCGCGCTGGGCTGGGCGCTGGCCCATGCCGCGGATGGCGGCCTGGCCGGCCCCCCCCGCGCCGGCCTCGCAGTGCTGGCCCTGTT
>JACMRO010000566.1 GCA_014376425.1 Rubritepida sp. | reverse complement strand
TGCTGGCGCTGCTGCCTGCGCTGGGCGGGCAGTGGCTGGGGGCACGGCTGCGGCGGGTGCTGCCCGAGGCCGCGTTCCGGCAGGTATTTTTCCTGGGCATCCTGGCGTTGGGCGGGCATCTGCTGTGGCGGTCGGCCTGACGCCGGGCGCACCCCCTGCCTTGGCCAGTCCGGCCAGGGGATGCGGCCGCGCAGCCGCAGCGCAGGTTCTACGTTCCTCCGGCATGAACCCCGCCCCAAACCTCTCCCCCGGTCTTTTCCCCGGTATCTTTCCCGGTCTTTTTCCCTGGGCGGTCCGCCTCGCGTGCCTCGTGCCCCTGCTGGCCGGCGGCGCGGGTGCCACAACCGCCTTCGGCTTTCTCGACACGGCGCTGGCACCGGCACCGGACAGCCATGCGCGCTACCTCTCCGGCCTGTTGTTCGGCATCGGCCTGCTGGGGCTTTGGTGCGCGCAGCAGCCCCGCGCCCGCGGCGCTGCCTTCGCGGCCCTGGCCTTCATCGTGGTGGTCGGCGGCGGCGCCCGGCTGGCCGGCTGGGCGCTGGCGGGCGTGCCGCCCCTGTCGCAGCAATTGCCGCTGCTGATGGAACTGGGTGTCGTCCCCGCGCTGTGGCTCTGGCAGCGGCGGCTCGGCTGAGGCAAGACGGGCCATGCCCGATTGCCGCCTCTACCTCATCACGCCGCCCGCACTGCCCGCAGGCTTCGCCGACACGCTGGCGACAGCACTCGATGCGGGCGACGTCGCCTGCCTGCAGCTGCGGCTGAAGGGCGCCGCGCCCGACGACGTGGCCCGCGCGGTCGAGGCGCTGATGCCCGTGGCGCAGGCGCGCGACGTGGCCTTCATCCTCAACGACGACGCGCAACTGGCCGCCCGGCTGGGCTGCGACGGTGCCCATCTGGGCCAATCCGACGGCGACCACGCCGGGGCGCGAATGCTGCTGGACCAGCGGATCCTTGGCATCACCTGTCACGCTTCACGCCACCTGGCGATGCGCGCGGGCGAAATGGGGGCGGATTACGTCGCGTTCGGCGCCTTCTTCCCCACCGACACCAAGCCCACCGAATACGAGGCCGACCTGGCCCTGCTCGAATGGTGGAGCGAGGTGATGGAGGTCCCCTGCGTCGCCATCGGCGGCATCACGGCGGCGAATTGCGCGCCACTGGTGCGCGCCGGGGCGGATTTCCTCGCCGTGGTCGGCGCGGTCTGGGGGCACCCCCAGGGCGCCGCGGCGGGGGTACGCGCGATGAACACGGCCATCGCCACGGCCTGACATACACGGGCGGCCCGCCTTTGCGGCTCAGCCGAAGGACCACGCCTGCGCACGGGCCAACGCGTGACGGATCTGCTCCCGGCTCACCCCGATCTCGGTATTGCGCGGCTGGAAGCTATCGATCGGGACGTCGTCCTGGTTCTCCGGGTCGTAGGGGTGCATGCCGGCGGGCACGATGGCGCGGGCCATCTGGCGCAGTGTCGAAATTTGCCGGGCGTGCTCGGCCGGCGTATCCGCCGCCGCGTTGGAAGCTGCGATGATCGTGCGCAGACCGGCCGTCATCGTCGGCAACGGCATGGGCGCGCCAACACGCAGGCCCGGCGGGAAACCCGCCACGAACAGCGTATGCAGCGTGGTCGCGTAGAGGATGAATATCTGGGCATGGTGCGGCCCCACGGCATCGGGATGCTGCGTCATCTCCGGCAGGTGGCGGTCCCGCGCCTCACGCACCAGGCCCGAGGCGGCGCCGTGCCCGATCATCTGCGGGTACATGTGCATGCCATCCGCCTCGCGATGCGCGAAGCTGTCGCCGAAGGCGTGCAGCGCGATGCCGTAATCCAGCGGCGCCGCCACCGGATCGATGCCGCGCAGGATCCGGGTCCGCCGGCCGGTCTCGACTTCGCAATTGGCGCCGGTCAGCGCGTGCAGGCCACGCTGCACCTGAAGGCCGCGCTGGAAATCATCGAAGCTGCGGTCGCGGTTCCGGGGCGCCATGCGTCCGTAGCCATAGGGCATCGCCGCCGCGATCTCGTTGTTGGCGGAGATGAAGGCATCCTCGGCGGGGCCCAGCGTGCGGTCGTAAAGCCAGGCACCAACCCCGCCACCCACCTGTTCGGGCATCGCCATCCCGGCGCGGTAGGCATCGAGGTCGGACACCTCGTCCGGCAGCTGGGTGTAGAAGGCGATGCGCCGCGCCAGGTCGTCGCGAACGCCGACGGCCAGTAGCACGTAATAGACCGTGTAGTAGTGCCCCACCTCCTCCCAGCAGGCGGGCACCATTGGGTCGAGCGGCAGACGCGGCCGGGTGGCGCCGGCGGCTGCGGCATGCGCCTCGGCCTCGGTCCAGGCCGTGGGGACGGCGCGGCCGCGCCACAGCCGCTGCTGCGCCACATGCGCCAGCTCATGCCGCAGCACCCGCGCATCCGCGTCGGGGGCCAGGAAGACGCGGCCCTCGAGCGCGACCCCGCGCGTGCCGAGACTTGCACACAGCCGGGCAGCGAAACGGTTGCGTTCGATGGGCACGGGCATGGACGCCAGCATGACGCGGGCGGCGGCGCGGTTGCAAGGCCGGGCTGGCGGTTCTACGCCCGGGGCATGCGAGAAATCCTGCCCGACGGCCCTGAAGCCTGGCCCAGCTGCGTGCCCGAACTCCTGGTCACCTCGCTGCCCGCCAGCCTGGCGATGTGGCGCGACGTGCTGGGCTTTCGGGTCGTCTACGATCGGCCCGAGGCGAATTTCGCGATGCTGGCGCTGCATGGCGGCTGGGTGATGCTGGACCAGCTGGGCGATGCGCGAGACTGGCTGGCGGGGCCGCTGGAGCGCCCCTTCGGCCGCGGCCTGAACCTGGAATTCGACGTGCCCGATGTGGCGGCGATCCACGCGTCGGTCCTGGCGGCCGGGCTGCCGTTGTTCCTGCCGATGGAGGAGAAGCGATATCGCGTCCGTGGCAACGGGCTGGCGGTGCGGCAGTTCATCGTGGCCGACCCGGATGGCTACCTGTTGCGTTTCAGCCAGCGGCTCCCCGATCATGGATGAGCAGTCCTTTCACCGCACTCTCCACCCGATGCAGCGCGCCGGGGGCACCCTGCTCGACATCGGCGCGCATGATGGCGAATTCACCCGCCCCTTCGCAGCCCTCGCCGCCGTGGCCGGCAGCCGCGTGCTGGCCTTCGAGCCGCTGCCCAGCGCCTTCGCCCGCCTCGCCGCGCAGACCTGGCCCGCCCATGTAGAATTGCGGCGCGAGGCGCTGGGCGACCACATGGGCGAGATCACCCTGACGCTGCCGGTGGTGGAGGGCGTGGCGCAGGAGCAGTGGGCCAGCACCGCCAAGGGCTACGCCCAGCACGCCGGCGTGGCCGAACAGCGCCACCGGGTGCCGCTGATCACCATGGACAGCCTGAACCTCACCGACCTCACCCACGTCAAGCTCGATGCCGAAGGCGGCGAGTACGAGGTATTGCGCGGCGCCCGTGAGACGCTCTCGCGCTGCCGCCCCGTTCTGTCGATCGAGATCGAGGAACGCCACCGCCCCGGCGCGACCTGGAGCGTGCCGGCGTATCTCGACGCGCTGGGATACGACGCCTTCTGGGAATGGTGGGGCGACTGGCAGCCGATGGCCGGCTTCGACCGCGCCCGGCTGCACCAGGCCAACCCTGACCCATCGGTGTTCGAGGCGGCGCGCGACTACGTCTTCGTGTTCTACTTCCTGCCGCGCGAGCACGCGGTCGCCATGCTGGCAGCCCTGCGCGCCGCCGAGGCGCGCTGATGCCCTTCCCGCCCATCACACTGACCGAACGCCTGTTGCACGCGGTGAAGCGGCTGGAGGTCGACACGCCGGCCGGCATCCGCCTGGCCACCGGCTATTGCTGCCAGGTACCGGTCAATGACGAACGCAGCCTGCCCGCCATCGTCACCACGCGCCAGGCGCTGGCACAGGCCACCTCGGTCGCCACGCGCTTCCACATTGCCGGCCCACAGGGACCGACGCGGGAGAGTGTGGAATTGCGGATGGAGGGCGCCACCCTGAACATCGTGCAGCACCCCAACCCGGGCGTGGACCTGGCCGCGCTCCTGCATGCCCGCGCGATGCTCGGCTGGCAGGCCGCCCATCCCGGCCGCCAGCTCTTCGCGCAGTGGCTGGACCAGGCCGGCTTCTTCGCAGAGGAGCGGTGGGAGGAGCTGGACGCGCAGGAGAGCGTGGCGGTGATCGGCGCGCCGGAGAAACTGTGGGACGGCGCCAACAATTTGCCCCTGCTGCTGGCCGGCAGTACCGCCAGCCACCCGCTGCTCGATTACGACGGCCGGCCCGAATTCGTCATCACCGCACGCGTGCTGCCGGGCATGTGGGGGGCACCGGTCTTCCTGCAGCAATCCGGCGGCCGCGGTGGCCGCACGCCCGAGGCGTTGGCGAGCCGCAGCCGCTTCGGATTGCTGGGGACTTTGCGAGGCGGCATGGGCGCCGACCCGCACGGGCTGGGGCTGGTGGTGAAAGCGCGCGAGACGTCGCGGCTGCTGGAGAGCGTGCGGGCGGATGTGGCGGGACGGCTGAAGCCGAACTAACCGACGACGTGATAGCTGCGGGAATAGTAGATCAGCCCGCCCACCACCTGGCTGACCCGCACCGCCGCCACTTCCGCGAACAGAACCGAATGGGTGCCCTTCTCCAGCACCTCGCTGATCCGGCAATCGAAGCTTACGGCGGCGTCACGCAGCGCCGGCGCGCCGGTCTCCAGCACGTCCCACTCGCCCTGGGCGAAACGCGCCACCCCCTCCAGCCCGGTCAGGCCAGCGAAGGCGTTGGAGATGGGCTCGTGGCCGGCGCTGAGCGTGTTTACGCACAGCACGCCATTGCCCTGTACCGCCATTGCAGCGCTGGACCCGCGGTTCATGCACACAAGCAGGGTCGGCGGTTCGTCCGTCACGCTGCACACCGCACTCGCGGTGAAGCCGGCGCGGCCGGCCGGGCCATCGGTGGTGACGATGTTCACCGCCGCCCCCAGGCGCGCCATGGCGTTGCGGAATTCCGTGCGGTCCATCAGCGGCGCCTCAGCAAGGTGAAAGTCGGATGCGTTCGATGCGGGCATCGAGGCGCGAGCGTGTATCGTCCACATCGCAGCCGATGGCGATTTCCTGCAGCATCGGCGGGTCACCGCCAAAGGCCGCGCGCCAGTCGGCGTCGAGGTCCCGCCGCTCGTCGAACCACTGGCCGGTCTGGCTGCGGGCGTGGCGCAGCGGATGGACCTTGCCCAGCCCTGACAGCCAGGGCGAGTAGAAGCGCGGCGGTTCTGCGCCGGTGCCGCCCCAGATGTAGATCAGCACGGCACGCGGCAGGATGTGGCTGCCGGCCGCGCCCTGGGCGATGGCGTGTTGCGCCCGGGCCCAGGCGCCGGCGCCCGGCGGAAACCCCGCGAAGCCGACCGCAAGCGCGATCGCCCGGTCATCGCCGCCGCGCCGCGTGACGTCGGTGGCGGGTGGGCCGAGATCGACGCGCCAGCGCCAGTTCAGGCACTGCACCACGCCCGAGACGCGGCGCCGGACGAAGCTACCGGTGCCGTCCGCCTCGATTCGCACCGCGCCGTCCGGCCCCGCGGTGAAGCGCGCGGGCCGCACACCCTGGTATTCGCCATGCGTCCAGCCGCTGCCGGCCAGGTCCTCGGGCCGGGTGGCGGCATGGGCGATCAGGGGGGCGCCCAAGGGAGCGATCAGGGGGGCGCCCCGGGGCAACGCGGCGGCGAACATGGTACGTCGAAGCATGATGGCGTTACATGCGGCCAGCCACGCCACCGCACAAGGAGCAGACATGGGCGAGATCACCATCCAGGCCAGCGACGGCCAGGGCCACTTCCAGGCCTATGTCGCCGCGCCGGCAACGAAACCGGCCGGGGCCGTCATCATGATCCAGGAGATCTTCGGCGTGAACGCGACGATGCGCGCGCTGTCGGACTGGGTGGCCAGCATGGGCTTCTGGGCCGTCAGTCCCGACCTGTTCTGGCGGCAGCAGCCCGGCGTGCAGCTCGACCCCGATGCCGGACAGGCGCAGTGGGAGCGGGCCTTCTCGCTGATGAACGGCATAGACCAGGCGCTGGCGGTGGCCGACCTGAAGGCCACCATGGCCGCCGCCCGTGCCCTGCCCGGCTGCAATGGAAAGGTCGGCACCATGGGATACTGCCTGGGTGGCCGCCTCGCCTTCATGATGGCGCTGGAATCCGACGCGCAGTGCCACATCAGCTACTATGGCGTGGGGCTGGAGGGGCTGGTGAGCGAGGCCGGGAGGCTCACCGCGCCCACGCTGCTGCACATGGCCGGGCACGACAAATTCGTGCCGCCTGAGGCGCAGGCGAAGATCGAGGCCGGGCTGGCCGACCATCGGTTGGCGCGGGTGGAAATCTATCCCGGCGTCGACCACGCATTCGCCCGCGCCGGCGGCCACAGCTACGACGCACGGGCCGCCACCATCGCCAACGGTCGTAGCGCCGAACTGCTGGTGAAGATGCTGGGGTGACAGCGCGCTGCCCGAGGCGGATAGTGCAGCGCAATCACGAAGCCGGGAGCGGCCATGCCAAGCCTGAATGGGACCAAGTGCAAGGCGGGGGACCTTCTCCTCTTTTACGGCGTCAACGCCGTGGCCGTCGGCCAGGGCGCGGCAAAGGGGTTGAAGGTGCTGACCGCCCTGCCGGCGCTGATTTCGGCCGCCCAGGGCGGGGCGGCCGCCTTCCAGGGATCGGCCAGCTGCAACCACGCCGCCATCATCACCGAAGTCGAGGGCAGACGGGTGTTCAACTTGGCGCATGCCACCAGCGCCGGCGTCCAGCTGGCAGATGTGGACAACTATTTGCTGGGCATGGAGGGCAGTTGCCGGGTCTTCCGGATGCGCGGCAAGTTCGATTTTGCGGCCGAGGCCGGCCGCGTCGGCGCCACCTGGGCCAGTGCCGCCGCCAACGGCGCGGCGGGGATCGTCTACTCAACGGGCAAGGGTTTTCTCTCCGCTTTCCAGAGTTCCAGTTTCGGCTCGGGCGCCAAGCAGCGCGCCGCCTTCTACCGCGCCAACAAGGACCGACCCGG
>JACMRO010000565.1 GCA_014376425.1 Rubritepida sp. | reverse complement strand
CTGGCAGCAGGGCCAGAGCCGAAGACGCCCGCCGCACCCTCCTGCAACTGAGCCTTCCAGGCGACAATCTGGACCGGGTGCACGTCGAACAGCTTGGCCAGTTCGGCCAGCGTCTTCTCCCCCTTGATGGCCCCAAGCGCCACCTTCCCCTTGAAGCCGGCGCTGTGCGTCCGGCGGGTTCGTTTCGTCATAATCTCTCCTGATCCGCGGCAACATCGCCGCTGTCAGGCAGGAAAACCAGTTATCGGGCTGTACGAATTTCCCGAGCCACCTCTCGCCGCCGGCACCGCGAATTTCTGCGCGAACTGGCTCCAGGTGAAATCCTGCACCCGCCGGCGCCACCCATCTGGCTCGGGCGCGGCGCGGATTACATCGGCAAGTACCAGTCGCCCGCCCGGCCGCAGCAAGCGGAAGGCCTCGGCGAGAAACTTCTCGCGGGTCTGGAAATGAAAGGCGCATTCCACCGCGGTCACGATATCGCAGCACGTATCCGGCAGCGGCATGGCGGTGGCGGAGCCCTCGATCAGCGTGATGCGGTCCGCCATGCCGCGTCGCCGCACGCGCTGCCGCGCCAGGCGCACCTGCACCGGCGTCACATTCAGCCCGGTGATGTGGCGTGGCGCGAAACGCTCCATCCACAGCAGGTCCTGATCGCCGAAGCCGAAGCCGACATCGACGACAGCATCATCTGGCCCCATCCCCGCCGCCTCGGCGACCAGCGCAGCCAGGGCTGCACAGGCTTCGTCGATGGTCTGCGCAGTCTTCCAGTAGCCGAGGTTGAGGTAGAGCCCGTTCGCAGTGAAGGCGCGTGTCGCCAGCAGGCTGTAAAGATCCCGCGCGGCCAGGCGCTGGAAGGGCGTGTACGCCCAGGCGGCAAACGCCGTTGCGTTCCCCAATGGACCCAGGAAGTGCCGTCGAGCGCCGATGGCGTCGCTATGAGGGTCTTTCATGGAACGCGTGTCTCCACCGCTGGCTCAGGAGATGGGCGCCACGGGCACTCTGGTAACCCTCGCCTGCTTGGGCAAGCTGTTGGCATCCGCACCCGCATCGCCAAGATGGGGCGTCAGGACGCGCCGCGCAGACCAACGAGATCCTCGCTCAGCTCCCACAATCGGTTCGCTCGCCGATCATCCCTTGCCTTGGCTGAAAGCGCTTGTGCGAATGGCTTCGCATCAGGCTTCTGGCGGTTGCCCCAGCTCCAATGCACCCCGGATTGCTGGAATTCAGGGTCGCAGACCACCTGCGCCACACGCTCCCCAGACAGCGGCTGGGAGACGTAGCCCTTGGTGATGTTCTTCTGAAACCAGGGGAAGATCCGCTGGAACAGCTTGGGCGCGTTGCGGAACAGGGCGGTTTCCGCGACGCAGCCGGGATAGAGCGTGTTGAACACGATGCCGGTCTGCGCGTGGAAGCGCCGATGCAATTCGCGGCTGATGATCATGTTGCAGAGCTTGCTGTCCTTGTATGCCTTGCCGGCCTTGAAGGGCTTGCCGTTGATCATCGCAATCGGCGCCAGGAAGCCCGCGGCCAGACCTTCCAGGTCGCCGATGTCGGCGGGCGCGGGGATTGGCACCTTGCCGCCGAACTCCTCGGAATTCGCGGTCACGGTGCCCAGCGTGACCAGCCGCGGCGGGCCCAGGGATGCGCGGCCCGTGGCGCGGCGCAGCTCTGGCAGCAGCAGGTTCATCAACAGGAAATGGCCGAGGTGGTTGGTGGCCACGCTGATCTCGTAGCCCTCCGGCGAGCGCGCCGGTTCCTTCAGCAGCGGCAGGTAGACCGCGGCATTGCACACCAGCGCGTCAAGTGAGCGGCCGCTGGTCTGGAAGGCCAAAGCAAAACGCCGCACGCTCGCGAGCGAACCGAGGTCGATCTCCATGAGGCTGACCGTCTCGGCCGCGATGCCGAGCCCCCTCGCGGCAGCCTCCGCCTTCGCCAGGTCGCGGCAGGCCATGACGACATGCCACCCGCGCCGGGTGAGCGCATGGGTCGCATGCAGGCCGACGCCGGAGGAGGCGCCGGTGACAATCACGGTGGGCTGGTCGGTGCTGGGCATCCCCATCTCCTCCCCGGGTCGGCGCCACGCGTCAATCCGGCTGGTGACAAACTGCACCGCGTCCCGCATATCCGACGTGCAGGTTGGCCGATGCGCGGTAGCTGAGAAGGTTGAAATGAGACGTGGTTTGATCATCCTCGCCGTAATGCTGGGCGCCGTGCTGTTGGGTGGCGGGATCTGGCTCTACAACCCGGACCTGCCCCGCGCTGCGCTGGAGCGCCGCTGGGCGCCGCCGCCCTCTCAATTCGTCGAGGCCGCAGGGGTGCGCCTCCACATCCGTGACACCGGGCTGCGCGATGGCCCGGCGGTGCTGTTGATCCACGGCTTCGGCTCCTCCCTGCACACCTGGGAGGCCTGGGCGCCGCTGCTGGAGGACCGCTTCCGTGTCG
>JACMRO010000564.1 GCA_014376425.1 Rubritepida sp. | reverse complement strand
GCGTTCACGTGCGTTACCAGGGCAGCGACTCGGCGCTGATCGTGCGGTATTCGCAAACTGCATCCGGCGCCAACGATGTCGCCACCATCACAAGCGGCTTCGAAGCGGCGTACCGCCAGCGCTTTTCATTCCTGATGCTGAACAAGGCCCTGGTTGTGGAGGCGGTTTCGGTGGAGGCGGTGATCGCCGGTGATGCGCCGCACGAGCCAACCCACGAGGTGCATCCCCTGCGCGAGGTGCCCAGGCGCGAAACCGTGAAGATGTATTCGGGTGGCGAATGGCACGCGTCGGCGCTGGTTGTGCGGGAGGACCTGCGGCCTGGCGATGTGCTGGCCGGGCCCGCGATCATCGCGGAGAAGAACGCCACGACGGTGGTGGAACCGGGCTGGCAGGCAACGCTCACTGCGCTGGATCACCTGGTGCTGGAGCGGCGCACGCCACGCACAGTGATGTTTGCCGCCGGCACCCGGGTTGACCCGGTGCTGCTGGAAGTGTTCAACAACCTGTTCATGAACATCGCCGAGCAGATGGGCCTGCAGCTGCAGAACACCGCCTACTCGGTCAACATCAAGGAAAGGCTCGATTTTTCTTGCGCGCTGTTCGATGCCGCGGGCAATCTGATCGCCAATGCGCCGCACATGCCGGTGCACCTCGGTTCCATGGGCGAGAGCATCAAAACGGTGATCCGCCGGGCGGAGACGGACCTTCGATCCGGCGCCGGGAAGATGTCGCCTGGCGATGTCTATGTGTTGAACGACCCGTACCACGGCGGCACCCACCTGCCGGACGTCACGGTGATTACGCCGGTGTATCTGGACGCCCCCGAACCCACTTTCTACGTGGGTTCTCGGGGCCACCACGCCGACATTGGCGGCATCTCGCCCGGTTCGATGCCGCCTTTCTCGACCCGGATCGAGGAGGAAGGCGTGCAGATCGACAACGTGAAGCTGGTTGATCGCGGCACCTTGCGCGAAGCGCAGATGCTGGCGTTGCTGAAAAGCGGGAAGTACCCCAGCCGCAATCCCGAACAGAACATGGCGGATCTGAGGGCGCAGATCGCGGCCAACGAGAAAGGCGTGCAGGAGCTGCGCAAGATGGCGGCCGAGTTTGGCCTCGACGTGGTGCAGGCCTACATGGGCCACGTGCAGGACAACGCCGAGGAATCGGTGCGCCGCGTGATCACGCGCCTGAAGGACGGGGCATTTACGCTGCCGCTGGACAACGGCGCGCAGATCCAGGTGGCGATTCGCGTGGACGCGGGCAAGCGCAGCGCCGAGATCGACTTCACCGGCACCTCGCCCCAGCAGGTCAACAATTTCAACGCGCCGACAGCGGTTTGCATGGCGGCCGTCCTGTACGTTTTCCGGACGCTGGTCGACGACGAGATTCCGCTCAACGCCGGCTGCCTGAAACCCCTGAAGGTGATCATCCCCGCAGGCTCGATGCTCAATCCGGATTGGCCAGCGTCGGTGGTGGCCGGCAACGTCGAAACCTCGACCTGCATCACCAATGCGCTGTTCGGCGCGCTCGGCGTGATGGCGTCAAGCCAGTGCACGATGAACAACTTCACCTTCGGCAACGAGCGGCATCAATACTACGAGACCATCTCCGGCGGCAGCGGGGCCGGTGCCGACATCGACCGCCAGGGCCGGGTGACCGGCGGCTTCGCGGGCACCAGCGTCGTGCAGACGCACATGACCAACTCTCGTCTCACCGATCCCGAAGTGCTGGAGTTTCGCTTTCCCGTGCGGCTGGAAAGCTACGAGATTCGCGCCGGCTCGGGCGGCAACGGGCGCTGGAAAGGCGGTGACGGCGGCGTTCGCAGGGTCCGCTTCCTGGAGCCGATGACGGCGAGCATCCTGTCCAACGGCCGCACGCACGGTGCATTCGGAATGGCCGGCGGAGAACCGGGGCAAGTGGGGATCAACCGGGTCGTGCGCAGCGACGGCCGGGTCGAAGAACTGGCCCACATCGGCCAGGCGCAGATGCAGCCGGGGGACATCTTCGAGATCCTCACGCCGGGCGGCGGCGGCTACGGCAAAAAGTGAGTGGTGACCCCATGGAACAAGCTGCCTGGGTGGCGAACTACCGATTTCTCGCGCACTACAACCGGTGGTTCAACCAGCGCCTGTACGATGCATGCGAGCAACTTTCCGACACCGAGCGCAAGCGCGATCGAGGCGCCTTTTTCGGCTCCATCCACGGCACGCTGAACCACCTGGTGTGGGGCGACCAGCTGTGGCTGGCACGCTTCGCGGCCCAGGCGGATGGCAACGCCCAAGCGCTGGGGGGCGGCCTGCTGGACCTGCCGCCGGGCGCGGTGCATGAAACGGTGCTGCACGCGGACTGGTCGGCGTTGCGCTTGAAGCGCGGGCAGCTCGATGCGGCCATCGAAGCCTGGCTGGCGGCGATGTCGGCAGGTTACCCCGCCAGCACCATGTGCTACAGCAACAGCAAAGGTGTGCGGCGCGAGCATCCGGCCTGGATGGCGCTGACCCACTTCTTCAACCACCAGACCCATCACCGTGGCCAGGTGACGGCGCTGCTGGCGCAAGCGGGGGTCGATCCGGGCATGACCGACCTGATCGCACTGGCGCCGCAGTTGCATTGCGCCACATAAAAAAACCCGCCGAAGCGGGTTTCTGGCTGCGGGTCGCGGCGCTTACTTCTTGCTAGCGCTGGCGGCCGGCTTGGCGGCCTCGACCTTTGCGTCTTTCTTGTCGGCCTTGGCCTCAGCCCTGGCTTCCTTTTCGGCCTTCTTCTCAGCCTTCTTTTCTGCCTTCTTTTCTGCCTACATCTCGGCCCTGGTTTCCTTCTTCTCTTCCACGGCGGCCGTCATCGGCTTGGCGTCCTTTTTCTCTTCCTTCGCGGCGGCCTTGGCCTCCTTCTTGTCCGCCTTCATGGCGGCGCCCTTGAAGGACTG
>JACMRO010000563.1 GCA_014376425.1 Rubritepida sp. | reverse complement strand
GAGCGTGCGATGGACGCGGCGTTCGAGGAGTTGCCGGACAATGCGCGGGGCAAACCCACTGCGTTGATCGTGCTGAACCGGGAGGTGGTGGTGCCGCAGACCGCGCGCGGCGTGGCCCGTTTCGACTTCGATGACCTGTGCGGCCGCCCGCTCGGCCCGGCCGACTATCTGGCGGTCGCCCAGGCCTTCCATACCGTGCTGATCGACGGCATTCCACGTCTCAGCCCGGAGAATTTCGACCGCGCGCGCCGCTTCGTCACGCTGATCGACGCGCTGTACGAGGCCCGCTGCAAGCTCCTGGCCAGTGCCGCCGCGGCCCCCGACACGCTCTACCAGCGGGGTGAGAACGCGGCCATGTTCGAGCGCACGGCATCACGGCTGAACGAGATGCAGAGCCGCGAGTACCTAGCCCTGCCCCACCTCGCCTGAGGCCGGGCGCGGCCGCTTAGCGCAGGCCGGCTTCTATCTGCCAGGGGGCGCGGTTCAGCTCGGCGCGCACCAGCCTCGGCGTCAGCCCCACATCGCGGCGCATCCGCGCATCCATCTCCGCCGCGCCACGCCGGGTCGCCAGCCGGCGCCATGCCATGGCGCTCACCTGCGCGGCGGCGACGAGGCTGTTCCACAACCCCGCCAGGCGCTCGGCACCCGCATGGGTGGGGCTGGCGATGGGGGAGAGAGCGGCAGACATGAGATGTTCCTTTTTTGCGGGGCCAAACCGGATGGCCTGCGCGCAGAGCTTATCTAGGCATTGTAAACCCAAGTCTAACGACTAATTCTGACAGCATTCATCAATTTGGCTGATACAACCATGCTCGCGCTCCCTCCCGGGCTTGATCCCGATATTCTTCGCGCCTTTCTGCTGATTGCCGAAGGCGGGTCGGTAACGCGTGCTGCCGAACGGGTGGGGCGAACCCAATCCGCCGTGTCCATGCAAATGCGCAAGTTGGAGGATGTGCTGGGCACGCCCCTGCTGTCCCGCGGCCGCAGGGGCCTGGAACCCACTTCCAAGGGCCTGTGGCTGGCCGAACGCGCCCGCACGCTGCTCAGCCTGCATGACGAGATCCACGCCAATTTTCGCGCCGCGCCGATGATCGGCCAGGTGCGTCTGGGCACACCCGACGATTACGCCCTGCAGTGGCTGCCACGCATTCTGGCCGGCTTCGCCCAAAGCCATCCGAAGGTCGAGGTCGACGTCGTCTGCAGCAATTCGGAGAGCCTGGCGCAGCAGTTTGACCAGGGCGAACTGGACCTGACACTGTTGACCGAGGGCCACCGCGAGGCGCCCGGCGAGGAGCTGTGGCGGGGCCCGCTGCGCTGGGTTGGCCCCCTCAACGGCACCTTGCACCGGCGCGACCCACTGCCGCTGGCCCTGGCGCAGCCCGGCTGCACATGGCGACAGGTGACGCTGGAGGCACTGGCCCGCGCGGCCCGCCCGGCCCGGATCACGTATAATTCAGCGACCCAGACCGGCTGCTTCACCGTGGCCCTGGCCGGGCTGGCACTTACGGTTTCGACGCCGGCGCGGCTGCCGCCAGGGCTGGTGTGGCTGGGCGCGGCTGAGGCGCTGCCGCCATTGCCGGACATCGGCATCGAACTGCATTGCGCGCGCGGCGCGGAAGCTCCGGCGGTCGAGGCGCTCGCCAACGCCATCCGCAGCGGCTTCACCAGCCAGGACTGAAACGCTTTTCGGGGTTGCCAGCCTGGAGGAAATATGGCGAAACAAATGAAGGAACGGGTTTTGGGGGCAGGATGCACTTCAGGTGGATAGCGATTTTGGGTCTGGCTGCGGCCATGACGGGGCAGCAGGCCGAGGCGGCACGGAGCGATCGCGGGCCGGTGGCGCGGCCCCAGCTCAGCCGCCAGGGGCCATCGCTTGGTGCCCCACGCATCCCCGCCAGGCCTGAAGCCAGCCGGCCGGCAGCGCGCTCCACATCCGGCCGCACAATGACGCCGCCGGCAGCGGGCCGCCACGCGGCGCGGCCGGTCGCTTCGCGCTCCGCGAATGCGCAGCCATCCAGAAGCGCCGTGGGCATTGGCCGTGACCGGCTGGCGGGCCGGCATGCAATCTTTACCCCGCGCGCGGGGATGAGCCGCGCAAGCCTCCCCCCCAGCTATCAGAGCGCGATGCTTCGCGCGCCCAGCAGTCGCTTCGCCAGCATGCTCGCTTGCACCACCCAGCGCGGCCGCCGGGTGTGCGGCGGGACGCGGACCGTTGCCATGCGGTGGAGCGGCGGCCTTGCCCCCGCCGTAGGCCAGCAATCTTCCTGCCCTGACGGCACCATGGCGACGCAGGCGGTGGGCCATGAGAACGTAGTGCGCTGCGTGCCGATGTAGCTGGTTGGCGGGGACGGCCCCGCCGTTATGGGCGCCAGGGCCGCAGGCCCGCGGCCCGCAAGGTAGCCTGCACCGTCGCGGCCTGGCCCGTTGGCGGAGAGGCCAGGAGGCCCCAGTCGCGGGCCATAAGCCAGGTCGAACCGATCTCCGACTCCAGCATGAAGCGCGAGACTGCCCCCAACCGGCGATCGGGCTCGGGGGCGTTGGGCGAGATCGGCGTGCCATGGCCCAGCCCCGCGATCGTCCAGCGCCGCAGCCGCACCCGGCCCCCCGCCTCATCGTGCCAAAGGCGGCAGGCGCGCGCGCCGAACGGTTGGATAACCATGCGTGTGGGGTCGAGCCCCTGGACGTCTGCCCACTGCGCTTCCAATGCTTCGGCGTTTCCGGCGGCCACCGTCCGGTCGGTGGTGCCATGCCAGATCGACACTGGCGGCGGTCGGGCTGGCGCCGGTGCCGCGGCGCGCACCTTGTCACCCCATGCGGGGCCACCTGCCGGACCAGGGTCGCGCATGGCGCGCAATGCATCGCTGACAGACCCGGCAGCCCCGAATGGCAGGCCCGCGATGATGCCGCCCCCGGCAAACACCCCGGGCGCGACCGCCAGCAGCGCCACCGCCATGGCGCCGGCGGACAGGCCACTGATGAAGACCTGCCGTCGATCGATGCCATGCTGCGTGATCATGGCGTCGATCATGGCCAGGATGGACGCAGCCTCGCCACCCTGCGGCGCCACGGCTGCCGGGTCGAACCAGCTGAAGCAACCCATCGAATTGTTGCGGCCGACCTGGCCAGGCAACAGCAGCGCAAAGCCATGCCGCTGCGCCAGGGTGAGCCAGCCGCTGTCGGCGGCGTAGCGCGCCGGGTGCTGCCGGCAGCCATGCAGCAGGACCACCAGGGGCGCACCTGGCTGCATCAAGGGTGGGCGATAGTACTGCATGCTGAGGCTCGCCGGGTTGGCAACGGCGTCGATGTCGCCTTGGGCAAGGCGCGCGGGCGCAAGTTTACTGTCGATGTGGATCATACGCGGCTCAGGCCTTACAGGGGATTCGGACAGTCCATTGCTGCACCGCAACATAGCAACCGCCTGAGGGTCCACCGGTTGCTTATGTCACCGGCTTGTCTCCCTGGCAGGTCTGGCCGAAGCGCCGTGCAGGGGCCGCGCATCAGGGCTGCCCAAACCCCGCACCGCCGGGCAGCGAGGGCCCTGCCAGCCGCCCCTTTGACCGGCGCCACTGCGTCCTGCGCGGTGCCCGCCTGCCTTGCCGCCTCGCAGCACAACGGCTACCCATTCTCCGTATTCGCTTGAGGGAGGCCCTTGATGGCCCGGAAAAAGATCGCGCTCGTGGGCGCCGGCAATATCGGCGGCACGCTCGCCCATCTCATCGGCCTGAAGGAACTGGGCGACGTCGTCATGTTCGATGTCTTCCCCGGTGTGGCGGCCGGCAAGGCGCTCGATATCATGCAGTCCAGCCCGGCGGATGGTTTCGATAGCCACATGGCCGGCACCGGCGACTATGCCGATATCGCCGGCGCCGATGTGGTGATCGTCACCGCCGGCTTCCCGCGCATGCCGGGGATGAGCCGCGACGACCTGCTCAGCAAGAATGCCGGCGTGATGGGCCAGGTGGCGGAGGGCATCAAAACGCATGCCCCCGGCGCCTTCGTCATCTGCATCACCAACCCGCTCGACGTCATGGTCTGGGCGTTGCAGCAAAAATCCGGCCTGCCCGCGCACATGGTCGTGGGCATGGCCGGCGTGCTGGACAGCAGTCGCTTCCGGCTGTTCCTGGCACAGGAATTCGGCGTTTCGATCGAGGATGTGACGGCCTTCGTGCTGGGCGGCCATGGCGACACCATGGTGCCGCTGACCCGCTACTCCACCGTGGCCGGCATTCCCGTGCCCGACCTCATCAAGATGGGCTGGTCCACGCAGGAGCGGATCGACGCCATCGTGGCCCGCACCGCCAATGGCGGCGGCGAGATCGTCAAGCTGCTGGAGCGCGGCTCCGCCTTCTACGCCCCTGCCGCCAGCGCCGTGGCGATGGCCGAGAGCTACCTGAAGGACAAGAAGCGCGTCCTGCCCTGCGCTGTGATGCTGAATGGCGAATACGGCCTGTCCGACTTTTACGTCGGCGTGCCGGTGGTGATCGGCGCCGGCGGCGTCGAGCGCATCGTCGAGGTGCAGCTCAGCGACGCCGGGCGCGCCGCCTTCGACAAGAGCTGCGACGCCGTGAAGAAACTGGTCGAGGATTTTAAGGCGCTGGGCGTCTGATCCACTTCACACCGCTGCCGGGGGAACCGCGATGAACATCCATGAATACCAGGGCAAGGAAGTGCTGAAGCGCTACGGCGTGGCGGTGCTGGACGGCTATCTGGCGACGACGGCCGAGGAGGCCGAGGCAGGCGCGCAGAAGCTGCCCGGGCCGATCTGGGTGGTGAAAAGCCAGATCCATGCCGGTGGCCGCGGCGCCGGCCGCTTCACCAACGACGCCCAGGGAAAGGGCGGCGTGCGGCTGGCGAAATCCGTCGCCGGGGTGCGCGCCGAGGCGGCGAAGATGCTGGGCAGCATCCTGGTCACCAAGCAGACGGGCCCGGCCGGCAAGCAGGTCAACCGCCTCTACATCGAGGCCGGCTGCGACATCGCGCGTGAGCTCTACGTCGCCCTGCTGCTGGACCGCGACACCAGCCGCATCGTCATCATGGCGTCGACCGAAGGCGGCATGGAGATCGAGGAGGTGGCCGAGCACCACCCAGAGAAAATCCTGCGCGTGCACATCGATCCGGCGACCGGCGTATCCGCCTATCACGGCCGCAAGCTGGCTTTCGGCCTGGGGCTGGAGGGCAAGCAGGTGGGCGAATTCGTGAAATTCGTGACCGCGCTGTACACCGCCTATATCGACCTCGACGGCGCGATCATCGAGGTGAATCCCCTGGTCGTGACGCGCGCCGGCGACGTGGTGGCGCTGGACGCCAAGGTCAGCTTCGACGACAGCGCGCTGTACCGGCACAAGGAACTCGCCGCCCTGGCCGACGAGTCCGAGATGGACCCGAAAGAGCTCGACGCCCAGAAGTTCGACCTCAACTATGTGGCGCTCGATGGCGAGATCGGCTGCATGGTGAATGGCGCCGGGCTGGCGATGGCGACGATGGACATCATCAAGCTGTACGGCTCGTCGCCGGCGAACTTCCTTGACGTCGGCGGCACCGCGGATGCGGCGCGGGTGACCGAGGCGTTCCGCACCATCACCTCGGACCCCAACGTGAAGGGCATCTTGGTCAACATCTTCGGCGGCACCGCGAAGTGCGACAT
>JACMRO010000562.1 GCA_014376425.1 Rubritepida sp. | reverse complement strand
CCTCCCCGGCGGTGTGTGTCAACGGCTGCCTGAGGGGAGGTGGCCACTTTCAATGATCGGCCGCCCCTGATCATTACCCAAGACCCGCCTGCCCTGAGGGGTGCCTAGATTGCCCTGGGCGGCGCCCTGACGGGTGACGGCATTGTCGTCGGCGCCTCCCTCCAACCGTCCGGCACCTGCGGTGACCGCACCGTGCGACCTGGCCGCCGGGGCGATGGATTTCGACGCTGCCATTACCACTCGCGCCAGTGACGTGCGGGGCGAAGCGGCCGGTTTCAGGCATCGTCGTCGGATCGTGCGCGAATGCGCCGCTGGTGAGGGGTGCTCAGTGTAAGGGCCAGGATAAAGGCTTTCCGCGTCATCAATTTCCTGGCTGCCAACGCCACCCCTAGCGAGGCCACGCCGGCGTCGCGCGGTGGCCAGCCGCTGGGTGAACTGCGCCTCAGCCCGCTCGCGCTGCGCTTTCGCTCGTGCCGCCGCCGCTGCGGCAGACAACACGGCGGCGTCCGCCCGCGCGACGCGGGCTTCCTGGCTGGCAGGGTTGAGGCGGGCCAGTACGGCGCCCACCGCCACCCGGTCGCCATCATCGGCGGTGACCTCGACCAGTGTGCCCGGCACCTCGAAGCCGACCCGCGAGAGGACCCGCGCCTCGATCGCGCCCAGGCCGAACACCGTCACCGGCACGTCCTGCACAAGTACTGCGACCGGAACCACCAAAGACCGCTGCGTAAAATACCACCACAAACCACCGACGGCCGCGAGGACGACCAGGATGGCCACCGCAAGCCGCAGGCGCAGGCCGCTCCACTCAGCCGCTCCAGCCTAGGCTGTGAAAGACCCTGGCCCCCTCGGGGCTGGCCAGGAAGGCGGCGAAACGCCGCACCTCCTCGCGCGCCGCGCCGCGCTGTGTCAGCACAGTGCCGGTGGAACGCCAGATGCGGAACGGTTCCTCGATTTCCACAAGATCAGCGTGCTCGGGTGCGGCGATCTGCCAGTGCTTCCAAACCAGCCAAACATCATAGGCATCGGGCTTCGAGCGCCACTCCTGCTGCGCCGCGCCGGTGTTGGGCGCCACCAGCACGATCCGTTGCCGCATCGCACGCAACAGCGCGAGATCGCCGGTGCGGCCGGCCACATCTTCCCACAGCGCCGCCTGCCCGGCACCGCCGGTCGCCAGGACCCGCGCCTCCGACGGCGGACGCGAAAGCAGGTCACGCAATCCGGTGATGCGGCGTGGATTGCCCTTGCGCACCAGTAGCGCGACCGGGCGAAGGTACAGGGTCGTGCGCGTCCCGACCTCCAGTGCCTCGCGGAACTGCGCTATGAAATCATCCATCATGTATTCGGCGCCGGAGAAAATGATGTCAGCCTCCGCCGTAACGCGGCCGGCCCAGCCCGGCGTGGGGCCTGCCGTGACCTCTACGGTCATGCCAGTCGCTGCGCGGAACGCCGCCGCCGCGGCTATCATGGCAGGCCCCGGGCCGCCCGGTCCGAAAACCCGCACCGGTGCAGGCCCCTGCGCGCTTACGGAATTGACGGCGGCGCCTGCGGCAGCTGCCAGCAGCAGTGTTCTACGGTGCATGTTTGGGATCCCCAGCAAATGCCGGAATGGCAAAACGGTTTCGTCGCGCCTGCCCGGTCGGCGTACTTCACAAGGCTGGCCGCCCCGCCGCGGCCTGGCAGGGGCTGATGATGTTGCTTCACAGCACAGGGTGGCCCTGCCGCCGCCAATCTTCAAAATTCATGATGACAGCGATGACGTTGGTGAAGCCGATGTCCTGCAATTGCCTGGTGGCGAGCGTAGCGCGACCGCCCGTCTCGCACTGAACATAGATCCGACGGTTCATGTCGACCGGCGTCGGATAACCCAGCGGTGTCCAGATGCGGAATTCCAACACGCCGCGCGGGATGTTCACCGCCCCGGGCACGTGTCCCGCGGCGAATTCCGCAGCCTCACGAACATCAAGAAGCATTGCGCCGTTCGGCGTGGTCACGGCCGCGAGATATCCTGCCATGTCTGTGGTCCTAATTGTCGCACGGATCCGCATCACGAATTGCGTAACCGAATCAGGCCACGCCGTTGGCATAGCCATCGCGGCCGGCGGGTCGGCGCCGCGCACAGGTGCAGGAACACCACCGAGGGAAACTGCTGTCAGGAGCAGCAGCATTCGAGTTTTGCCGGGATGGCGCATCATATTCGTTCTCCTTTGGTGGCTGGTCCTGTTCCTACTTACCGCGCAGCCGAACAGGTGTTCAGGCCCAACAGGCTGTAAGCCGGGCAACTGCTCATCAACCCCGTGGTCAAAGGCACAAGGCCGATTAGTCCCCACCAGCCGAGTGGGCCAAAGGCGCCTAGGCCAAGCAGGAGCAATCCCGCGACGATCCGTAGCCCTCTGTCGATCGAACCAACATTGCGCGTCACCAAGCTCTCCTATTTCACCAGGCCTGAGGGGCCGTTACCGACAAACATGCGCCGCACGCCGCTCCAGCGCATTGATCCGCATCAGGTGGGCACAGTGGATTTCGCCCATGCGATGATGCGGCTGGCCGGCAAGGCGCCCGTCTGGCGCGCGACCTCCCGCCCACCGGCAAACAAGGCGAGTGTCGGGATGCTGCTGATCGCGAGTTCGGCGGCGAGGGCTGGCGCCTCCTCCGTCGAAACCTTGATCAACCGCATTTGGGGTTCGAGCGCCTGGGCCGCCGCCTCGAAAGGGGGCGCCATGGCGCGGCAAGGGCCGCACCACGACGCCCAGAAATCTACCAGCAGTGGCAAGCTGCTGAGGCGCAGATGCCGGCGGAAGCGCGCCTCGGCCAGTGCAAGTAGTTTGCCCTCGAACAACGCCGCGCGGCACTCGCCGCAACGCGGCCCATCACCGAGGCGTCCCTCGGGCACGCGGTGTATGGCATCGCATTGCGGACAGACGACCTGGAGGTTGGCGAACATGACGGCGTCTTGACGCTATGGAACGGCACGGGCGGCGGCCGGGTTGGCGCGCAGCCATTCCTGTATCGGCTGCCAGGGACCAAAGCGGTGCTGGTCCGGCGTGAATGGGCCGACGTAGGGTGGATAGGCGGCATCGACGGGCTTGTTGGAGCGGTCGGGGAAATCGGCCTCCAGGCCAACGCGATGCGGCCGCGGCTGGGTGTTGATGAAGGCCATCACGTCAAAGGAGTCGGCGGGCGGGATTGCCGGTGCCTCGAAGGTGGTGCCAAGCGGCATATTGCCGTGCACGAAGCGCGCCGCGGTGATGACCCGGGCCATGCCTGCGCCGTCATTGTAACTGTCCGGCCCCCAGACCGGTGGGAACCGGTAGCGCCGGCCCGTCTCAGTGGCATCTTCAGCGTCCAGCCGCTTGCCTAGGCCATCGGCGCCATGGCAGGCGGCGCAGTTCTCGGTGTAGATGGCCTGGCCACGCACCGGGTCGGCGGCACGATCGGGTAGCGGCAAAACAGGTGTGCCGCGGCCTACCAGGGACTGGCCGACGCGCTGCGGCGCGCTGATATGGCGAACGTAGGTCAGGATCGCCTTCATCTCGGGCCCGTCCACCGGCAGCGCACGCCCGTTCATGCTGCGCTCCATGCAGCCGTTTACGCGTTCCTCCAGCGTGCGAACCTGATTCTCACGGCCGATGTATTGCGGGAAAACGCCCCAGATGCCGGCCAGAGGGATGCCGAATTGCTGTGTCCCGGCCTGGATGTGGCAGGACTGGCAATCGAGGCCGTTGTCGGCATGGCGCATCGCGGGATCGGCCGCATCCGGGCCAATCAATGAGGATGTGCGCGTGATCAGGTCCCGGCCACGGCGGACGGTACGTCCATAAATATCGTCAGGAAGGGTGTCGGGATCGGGAATGTCCCAGGCGG
>JACMRO010000561.1 GCA_014376425.1 Rubritepida sp. | reverse complement strand
GTGGAAGCGCGGGCTGACCAGCAGCCGCTCGCCCAAGCTTCCAAAGCTGATCCGGGCATTGGCGTGCGAAAGGCTTTCCGCCAGCCGCAGCACCATCAGGATGATGGGGAACTGGCCTGGCGGCACGCCGATCAGCACCGCCAGCCCGGCCACCCAGGCGGCGGCGATCACGTCGTCCAGCACATGGTTGCGGTCGTCGGTCCAGAAGGTCATGTGCGCTTGCGCGTGGTGCAGCGAATGCAGCGACCACCACCAGCGCCACTCATGCTGGAAGCGGTGGCGCCAGTACTCGAAGAAGTCGATCACCACCAGGTAGAACGCTAGCGACACCAGCGGCGCCTCGCGCAGCCAGGGCAGGAAGCTTTCGATGGTGGGCGGCACCCAGCCGGTGTCGGTCAGCCAGGCATCGATGCGCGTTTGCCCCGCTGCGAAGACCACGAAGCCCAGCAACGGCAGAATGCCCAGCCGCGACAGCAGGGTGTAGAGCACGTCAGTGCGAATGGCGGCCGCCGATTGGCTGCGCTCGACCGGCCGCCAAGCCTCCAGCGGCCGGCAAACCAGATAGACCACCGCAACCTGCACCACGCCGAAGATTACGAAATCGAGCCAGTCGAAGGCGTCCTCGGCCCATTCCATCAGGCCCAGCGCGTACATCGCCGGCTGCAACGCGCCTTCAAAAATCCAGGCGACAAAACCCAGGTAGCGGTCCTGCAGCCAGCCCATCATACGCCGGCTGGCGGTAGGGTCGCGAAACAGAAACCGCGTGTTTGCAGGCCGGCTATCAGTTCGTCGAAAATCAGGGCGAAAGGCTCGCGCCGGCTTCGCACGCCCCAGTGCATCACCAGAACTTCACCATCGCGGATGTTCGCCAGATTGCGGCGCAGCAGGGCAACGTTGGGGCTGGCCTCGCTGGACAGTTCGTCGCCCAGGAAACCATTGGCCGTCCAGCCCTGGTGCCGCAGGCCACAGGCGGCGGCCATCCGGCGCGCCTCGGGCGTCACGATGCCGCCGGGCGCGCGCCACAGGGGCAGGATGGCGGCGGCGGGCACCATGGCGCGCAGTGCCTCGATGGGGCGGGTCAGCTCGGCGCAAAGCGTTGCCTGATCGAGCACCTCCGCACCCTCGCCTCCGCGCGAGGCGTAACGGGTGCGGCCGGGGCCGGCATCACCCTGAAAATACCAGTGCCGCCAGGTGTGGCTGGCGAAGGCGTGCCCTTCGGCCGCCCGGGCGCGCCAGAAGCCGGCCCAGCTGGGGTCGAGCGTGCGGTCGCCGCGGAAGCTCGGCTCGTGGGCGACGAAGAGGGTTGCACGGACGCCGCGCCGGCGCAGCACCTCGGCCAGCTGCTCCGCCTCGCGCGACCAGCCGGTATCGATGGTCAGGTACAGCGTGCCGCGGCAGCCCTGGGCCAGCGCCGGAGTTGCCAGCGCTGTTGCTGCAAGCGCCGGGAAAGCCAATGTCGGGACACCCATCGTCGCGCCCAGCAGACTGCGGCGGCGCATCATTGTGCGGCACCCAGACGGATCGGGGTGACGATGAGGGTAGGCAGCTCGAGCGCCGGCCGGCTGCGGCCGCGTGCGGCGCTAGGCCCCGGGGAGAGCGACGGCGCGCTGCTGACGATGGGCGGCGGACTGTCGGCAGCCGCTTCACCATGGCGCGGCGTAAGCGGGCGCAACAGCGGTCTGCTGCCGGAAACCGCGCCGGGCATGATGGAGGCGAAATCCGCCCGCATCCCCTCCCGGCGCGGCATCACGAAGATGCCGTGCGGCGAACGGCCGACGCGGATCTGTTCCAGCGCCCCGGTGCGCGGATCCAGCACCCCGACGCGGCCGAGCCAGCGCAGCGTCATCCACAGCCGCCCCTCGGGGTCGAACGCGATGCAGTCCGGCCCGCCGGGCACGTCGAAACGGCGGCGAACCGCCAGCGTCTCGGCGTCAAGTTCCCAGACGCCGGATTCGACCCGCGCGGTCGCATACAGGCTACGGCCGTCCGGCGATGGCACCACCACATGCGCGCCGCGGCCGACGCTGAAGGCATGTCGCACCTCGCGAGTCGTGGGGTCGAGCTGGATGAAGTCGCTGCTGCCCATCAGCCCGACCAGCAGCCGGCCGCGATGCCAGATGATCCCCGCGGGCTCCGGCCCCACCGCCACGGTCCAGGCCGGCTCACGCTTTTCCAGGTCGATGGCCACGACTTCGCCACTGCCTTGCAGCGTGACGTACACGAAGCGGCTATCGGGGCTGAAGGCCACGTGGCTCGGCATGTCGGGCTGGGCCAGCCGGCGCAGCAGGGCCATTGTACCGGCATCGTAGATGTCCACCTGGTCGCGACGCAGGCTGGCGACCACCAGGTAGCGCCCGTCCGGGCTGTATTCCAGGTGATAGGGGTTGGAGACCCGCTCCCGCCGGCGCACCTCGCCCGTGGCCGGGTCCAGGAAGATCAGTTCGTTGCCGCCGGAGTCGCCGATTACCAGACTGCTGCCATCGGGCGTCAGCACGGCGTGATGTACCTCACGCAGCGCCGGCATGCGGCGGATCTCCTGCCGCTCGCGCCCGTCGATCACCGAAATCGAGGCTTCCCCCGAATTCAGGACGTAGACCATGTCGGCCGCCGCAGGGGTGGGGCCCAGCGCCGTCAGCGCGAGAAGAAAACAGGCCACTCGCCACATCCGCACGCACTCTCCCTAGAAGCGAAGCCCACAGACAACAGGACTGCGGTGAACACAAGGCAAACGCGTGTCGGCCCTCAGGTTTGCGGCCGGAAAGCCAGTGAGACGCCGTTCATACAATAACGCTCTCCGGTGGGCGCGGGGCCATCGGGGAAGACATGGCCCAGATGGCCACCGCATTGGGCGCAATGCACCTCGGTCCGGGTCATGAAAAGGCTGCGGTCGGTCGTGGTCTCGGTGGCGCCCTCGATGGGGGCGAAGAAGCTGGGCCAGCCGGTGCCGCTCTCGAACTTCGTGCCGGCCTCGAAAAGCGCAGTGCCACAGCCGGCGCAGGTGAACACGCCGGCGCGCTTCTCAGCGTTCAGCGGGCTGGCGCCGGCCCGCTCGGTGCCATGCTGCCGCAGCACGCGGTAGGCCTCGGCGGGCATGGCCTCGCGCCACTCGGCGTCGGTCTTGCTGATCGGGAAGGTCTTCGTCGCGGTCTTGCTGCCGAACATCACGCGGTCTCCTTCAGTCGGGCCATGAAATTCTTGCGGAATTTGGCGACTTTGGGGCCGACCACCGCGCGGCAGTAGCCCGACCAGGGGTTGAGGCGGAAGTAATCCTGGTGCTCGGCCTCGCCTGGCCAATACGTCTGCGGGCCGACCAGCTCGGTCACGATCGGGCCGCCCCAGATGTTCAGCCCCTCGATCTCGGCCATCACCTCGCGCGCCGTCGCCATCTGCGGCTCGTCCTGCGCGATGATGATACTGCGGTATTGCGGCCCGACATCGGCGCCCTGGCGGTCCTTCGTCGTCGGGTCGTGCAGGGTAAAGAAGATCCGCAGCAGGTCGGCATAACTGACCACGTTGGGGTCGAAGACGACCTTCACCACCTCGGCATGGCCGGTGCCCTTGGCGCAGACCTGCTCGTAAGTCGGGTTTGCCTGGTGACCACCGGCATAGCCGCTCTCGACCTCCAGCACGCCTTTCAACTCACGATACACGGCATCCAGGCACCAGAAGCATCCGCCGCCCAGAAGGGCGGTCTCACGGGCGTCGGCCATGGCAATCTCCTCATCGTCCTAAGTCGTTAGATGGGGATGGGGCGGCCGGATGGCTAGGCGGCCCGCAATTCGCGCGCCATGGCCTCGACGTCGCGCTCGATTCCCTCCCCTGCCTGGCGGATCTGCTCGGAGACGGCGCGCAGGCCATGGGCCGCCTGTTCGGTTTCGCCCACCGCCGCCTGCAGCTGGCCGATGCCGCGGTCCAGGTCGGTCGTGCCCTGCGCCGCCTGGGCCACGCTGCGGGCGATCTCACGCGTCGCCTCGCCCTGCTGGCCCACACGCTCGGCGATGCCGGCGCTGATCGCGTTCAGCTCCTCAATGACCTGGCCGATGCCGCGGATCGCGGTGACCGCGCCCTCGGTGTCGCGCTGCATGCCGCCGATCTGCTCGCCGATCTCCTCGGTGGCGCGCGCGGTCTGGGCCGCCAGCGCCTTCACCTCGGCGGCGACGACGGCGAAGCCGCGCCCGGCCTCACCCGCACGCGCCGCCTCGATGGTGGCGTTCAGCGCCAGCAGGTTGGTCTGCGCGGCGATGCTTTCGATCAGCTTCACCACCTGGCCGATGCGCCCGGCCGAGGCGGAGAGGCCCTGCATGGTGGCGTCGGTGGCCCGCGCATCGCGGGTGGCGCGGGCGGCGACGGTGCCGGCCTCGCCCACCTGCCGGGTGATCCCCGCGATCGAGGCGGCGAGCTGCTCGGCAGCAGCGGCGAACGACTGCACGTCGGCCGTCGCCTCGCCGGCGCGGGCGCCCAGGATGCCGGCGCGGGCCGAGGCGCCGCTGGCGTTGCTGCCCAGCGCCTCGGCCGCACCCTGCAATTCGCGCGCGCGGTCGAACAGGGCGGTGGTGGCCTGCCCCATCCGGTCACGCAGCCGGCCTCCCAGCGCCTCGGCCTGGGTACGGCGATCCTGTGCCGAACGCTCGGCCTGGCCGGTTGCCTCCACCTCCAGCGCGCGGGCATGCCGGGCACGGGCACGCAGCGCCTCCAGCCCGCGCGCCATGTGGCCGATCTGGTCGCGCCTTCCCTGCTGCGGCACCTCGTCATCCAGCACGCCGCCGGCCAACGCCTGCATGGCACCTGCCAGCTGCGTGATCGGTGCCAGGATGCGGCCCAGCAGCCACCAGGCGAGCAGGCCGGACACCAGCACGACCCCGCCGCCCACCAGCATCGCCCGTGACGCCAGCGCGCTCGAGCCAGCATGCACCTGCGCCATGGGCTGGCCCACGAACAGAACCCCGACCTGGCGCCCGGCCGCGTCGCGGATCGGCCGGTAGACGGTGAGATGCTCGACGCCGAGGATGAGGTTGCTGCCACTGAATTGCTGGCCGCGCTCAAATGCCGTCTCGCGCGCCGGGCCGGCGGCGATGCGGGTGCCGACGGCACGCTGGCCCTGCGGGTTGACGACCGAGGTGGCAATGCGCTGGTCACCCAGGAAGATGGTGGCGACACCCCCGGTGCCGCTGGAGACGATATCCACCAGGTCGTTGCGGCCATTCAGCGGCGTGGTGCCGCGCAGCAACTGGCCCTGGTCGTTCACCGACCATGCGCTGCCGTGCTGCGCTGTCACCGAATCCAGCAGCGCCAGGTCGCGCTCCAGCCGCGCCTGCACCCTGGCCGTCTCCTGGTCGCGCAGCACCAGCACCCCCCAGGCGCAGAAGATCGTGAAGGCCACCAGCAGCGTGGCCAGGCTGAGCGCAATGATCCGCGGCGCCAGGCCGATGCGGTCGAGGGCAAGACGGGACTGGACGGCGCGCATCGGTGTGGCCTTCTTCAAGCGGATGCACAGCCCATCGCATTGCGGGGTGAACGGGCGCCTAACGGGCTGACAATCCCATCGTACTGGGGCAGGGTCCGCCGCATGACGGATGACGGGCAAGAGGTGCTGGACCTGCTGGTCATCGGCGGCGGCATCAACGGCGCGGGTATCGCACGCGATGCGGCCGGCCGTGGCCTGCGCGTCATGCTGGTGGAGCGCCACGACCTGGCGCAGGCCACCTCCTCCAACTCCTCGAAGCTGATCCATGGCGGGTTGCGATACCTGGAACACCGCGAGTTCCGCCTGGTGCGCGAAGCGCTGGCCGAGCGCGAGGTGCTGCTGCGCGCGGCGCCCCACATCATCTGGCCGCTGCGCTTCGTGCTGCCGCACCGTCCGCAGATGCGGCCGCGCTGGCTGATCCGCGCCGGGCTCTTCCTCTATGATCATCTGGCGGCCCGGGCGACGCTGCCGGGGGCCGAGGCTTTCGCCACCGCCGGCCACCCCTGCGCCGCGCCGCTATCGTCCGCCATCACCCATGCCTTCGCCTATTCCGACGCCTGGGTGGAGGATAGCCGCCTCGTGCTGCTGAACGCGCGGGACGCCGCCCTGCGCGGCGCGACGGTGCTGACCCGAACCGGGTTCATCGAGGCCACGCGGCATGCCGGTCACTGGACGGTGAGGTTGCAGGACCGCCAGGTGACCGCCCGTGCCCTGGTCAACCCCGCCGGGCCCTGGGTGGCCCAGGCCCTGGCCGCCACGCATTCCAGGCCCTCGGGCGCGGTCCGCCTGGTGCGCGGCAGCCACATCGTCGTGCCCCGGCTGTATGACGGCAGCCACGCCTACATCCTGCAGAATGATGATCGCCGCGTGGTCTTCGTCATCCCCTATGAGGGCCGCTTCTCGCTGATCGGCACCACCGACGTGCCGCATGAGGGCAACCCCGGCGAGGCGGTCTGCACCGATGCCGAGGCCGCCTATCTCTGCGCCGCGGTATCGCGCCAGTTCAGCCGGCCGGTCGCGGTGGCGGATATCGTCTGGCGCTATTCGGGCGTGCGGCCGTTATTCGACGATGGCACCGCCGACCCCTCCGCCGTCACCCGCGACTACGTGCTCAAGCTGGACCGGGAGGGCGCGCCGCTGCTGACGATCTATGGCGGCAAGATCACCACCTTCCGCCGTCTGGCGGAGGAGGCGGTGGGGCTGGTGGGCGGCGCGCTGGGCCGGGCCGGCACCCCGTGGACGGCAGCGGCCATCCTGCCCGGCGGCGACCTGGGCATGGGGCTCGCGGCCTTCGAGGCAGAGATGGGACGCCGGTATCCATGGCTGGAGGGCCTGCCCCGCCTGGTGCGCACCCATGGCGCCGCGCTGCCGGCGCTGCTGGGCGAAGCCCGGGGGCAGGCCGACCTCGGCGAGCATTTCGGCGGCGGGCTGACCGAGCGGGAGATCGAATGGATGATCGCCCACGAATGGGCTCGCAGCGCCGAGGATATTCTCTGGCGCCGCAGCAAGCTGGGGCTGCACCTGACCCCTGTGCAGCAGGAGCGGGTGCGGCGCCGAATGGGATCCGTCCCGTTCACGGAACGCTAATCGGCCTGTGCGATGTCATGAAGCCACATCGCAAGGATTTCCTACATGCCATATGTCCTGGGCTGGTCCAGCGGCGGCGCCGTCGCCGAGAACACCGCATCCGCCAGCATCGGCTTCCTCACACTCGACAGCGGAAACTTTCCAGCCGCGGTCGCCAGCATCACCGCGACGGGGTCAGGTGGTGCCAGCTACAGCGTCGACCTCAACACCTTCGAGGTGACGGTCAGCGGCGCACTGGATTACGAGACTTCAGGCAGCGTCCCGCTCAGCATCCTCATCAGCTTCGCCGACATGACCGATAATGGCGGCGAGACGGTGTATCTTGCCGTAAGTGACGTGAACGAGACGCCGGTGCTGCTGCCCTTCGGCAACGTCACCAACACGATGATCGGCGAGAATGCGATCGGCGGTCGCCAGGTCGCCCGCGTCACGGTGACCGACCCCGATCTGGGCGACAGCGCAACATTGTCGCTGATCGGCCCCGATGCCGGGCTGTTCGTGCTGGACGGGCTGCGCGTCCGGCTGGCGAACGGGGTGACGCTGGATCACGCCACCGCCCCCGTGCTGCAGTTCACGGTCCGCGCCACCGATGTAGGCGGGCTGCAAACCGACCGTGCCTTCACCGTCCAGGTCGAAGATGTGGTCACCCAGGCTACCAGCCTGCAGGCGATCCTGGGCGGCGGCAACGGCTCGGCGGTCGGGCTCACGGTCTCGCTGACAGCGGAGGGCGCGCTCATCCAGCTGGGCGGCAGTGCCTTCATGCTGGCCGGGCAGGACACGCTGGCGACGGCGGATGGTGAGCTGGCCTTCGGCGCCGGCACCAACCAGGCGTTGCTGACCCGTATGTTCCTGGGCATCGCCGGGCGACAGACCGGCGGGCTGGAGATGATGGGGGTGCTGGACCATTTCTCCCAGGGCGCTACCGCTGTCGACCTCGCGCAGACGCTCCTGCATGGCAGCGAGTTCACCAGCTACCTGCAAGCCCATAGCAGCGCGCAGGACGTCAACGGGCTGAGCAACACCCAGTTCGTCGAAATCCTCTACAACCGCGTCCTGGGCCGCGCCTCGGACAGCGGCGGCCTCGGCTTCTGGACCGCCGAGCTGGATGGTGGCGTGTTGTCGCGCGCGGAAATGGCCACCCTCTTCGCCACCAGCAGCGAGGCGCAAAGCCTCTACGCCGACAGCACCCGCGCATTGTGGGCGGTGGATGCGCAGGCACTGCAGGTGCGCAGCCTGTACGACATCGCGCTGAACCGCGAGCCCGACGCGGGCGGCCTGGCCTTCTGGCGGTCGGTGCTGGAACAGGGCGTGTCCGTCCACGAGGTGGCCGAGACCATCATCTCCTCCGGCGAGTTTCAGGCACTGATCGGTGGCCTGGCGACCGGGCAGATCGTGGAACTCTTCTACGTCAACGGGCTGGAGCGCGCTTCCGACAACGCTGGCAAGGCATTCTGGACCGGGCTGATCGACCAGGGGTTGGCCAGCTGGGCGGATGTGCTGGTCGCCTTCTCGGAAAGCACCGAACAGACCAGCCAGTTCTACAACTACCTTACCGGCAGCGACATCTTCGCCTAGCCGGGCTTCCGGACCGGCCGGGTTCGCCTATCGTGGCCACATGATCGAAGATGCGACGACGCCCATCCTGACGCGCGAAGGCGCCGTCGCCACGCTGCGGCTCAATCGGCCGCGGCACCTGAACCGGATCGAGCCGCCTGACCTCGCGGCGCTGGCTGAGGCGCTGGACGCGGTGGAGGCCGACCCGGCATTGCGGGTGCTGGTCTTCACCGGCACAGGGCGGGCGTTCTCGGCCGGTTACCACCTGGGCGACCTGGCGGCGCGGCCGGATGCGGCGGTCACCACGGGCGGGCCGCAGCTGAGCTTCGAGGATGTGGCGACGCGGCTTGAAAACCTGCGGCTGCCGGTGATCTGCCGGCTAAATGGCGGGGTGTATGGCGGCTCGACCGACCTGGCCCTGTGCTGCGATTTCCGCATTGGCCTGGACAGCATGGAGATGTTCATGCCGGCGGCACGGCTGGGCATTCACTACTACCCCTCGGGCATGGTGCGATACGCCTCGCGGCTAGGGCTGAACGCCGCCAAGCGGCTGTTCCTGACGGCCGAGAAACTGGCCGCGCCGGAATTGCTCGCGATCGGCTACCTGACGCAGATGGTGCCGGCGGATGGGTTGGACGCAGCGGTGGATGACCTGGCGCAACGGTTGGCCGCCATGGCGCCGCTGGCGGTGCAGGGCATGAAGCGGGCGCTGAACGAGATCGCGCGGGGCGAGTTCGACGCCACCGGCTGCGCCGCGCGCGCCCAGGCAAGCCAGGCCAGCGACGACGTGCGCGAGGGGCTGGCTGCCTTCCGCGAGAAGCGGTCGCCAGTGTTCAGCGGGCGCTGAGCAGCCGCCCCGCCACCGCGTCCAGCTTCGCAAGCAGCGCCGGGTCGCGCTTCTCCGGCGCGGTGATGATGGCGTGTTCCAGCGCCCTGTCGCAGCCCGC
>JACMRO010000053.1 GCA_014376425.1 Rubritepida sp. | reverse complement strand
GTGCTGACCCAGACCAACCCCGAGACCGGCGAGCGCGAGGAGCCCTTCGAGGAGGTGCTGGTCGATGTTGACGAGGCTTATACCGGCGTAGTCGTCGAGAAGCTGTCGATCCGCAAGGCACAGATGCAGGATATGCGGCCCTCGGGCGGCGGTAAGTTGCGTATCACCTTCATTATGCCTAGCCGCGGCCTGATCGGCTATCACGGTGAATTCCTGACCGACACGCGCGGGACCGGCATCATGAACCGGCTGTTCGAAGGCTATAAGCCCTGGGCCGGCAGCATCGAGGGCCGGGTAAAGGGGTCGCTGATCTCCAATTCCGATGGCGAGGCGGTGCAATACGCGCTGTTCGCGCTGCAGGAGCGCGGCACGCTGTTCGTGAACCCGGGCGACAAGGTCTATGAAGGCCTGATCCTGGGCGAGAACAGCCGTGAGAACGATCTGGACGTTAATCCGATCAAGGAAAAGAAGCTCACCAACATCCGTGCTGCCGGCAAGGATGAGGCGCTGCTGCTGATTCCGCCGCGGCGGATGAGCCTGGAACAGGCGATCGCCTATATCGAGGAAGACGAGCTGGTCGAGGTGACGCCCTCCGCCGTGCGGCTGCGCAAGCGGTTCCTCGATCCGAACGAGCGGAAGAAGAATGCCAAGCGGTCGGAGAGCGCGGCGGCTTGATTTCGGTGGCGTGGCGATATGCCTCCATAGTATAGGCATATCGCCATGGGACACATCCAGACCACCCCGCCCGACATCATCCGTCAGGGCCTTCCCGTCACCGCCGCGAATGCCGCGGTGGAGGCCGGCCAGATCAGCCTGGCCGAACTCGACCGGCTCGCCATCCCGCGCAAGACCCTGGCCCATCGCAACACCCTGGGCCGCCTGACCGCCGAGCAGTCGGACCGGTTGGACCGGCTGCTGCGGATGATCGGCCTGGCGGAAACCACTTTCGGCGATGCGCGCCAGGCGGCGATCTGGCTGCGCCGCCCCACGGCCGCGCTGGATGGCGAGGCGCCGCTGGAGCTGCTCGACACCGATGTCGGCTGCCGGATGGTGGAGAATTTGCTGGGCCGCATCGCCCACGGCATCGCCGCCTGACGGTTCGGCGTGCCAACGTTGCAAAGGTCTTTCCGCACGCCTGGCGGCTGTGCCGCGCCCCCCATGCCGATCTGTCGGGCGAAGGTGCCGCGCGCTTCGGCGGCCGCTGGAATTCGCCCGGCCGCGCGGTGGCCTACCTGGCTGAACACCAGGCGCTGGCGGTGCTGGAGGTGCGGGTGTATCTCGACCTGCCGTTGGAATTGATCCCCCGGGACTATGTCCTGCTGCGCGCGGCGGTGCCGGCGGCGGAAAGCATCGCCACCATGCCGGACGACCCGCGCGGCGCTGGCGACGCCTGGCTGCGCAGCGGCGCGTCGGCCGTGCTGCGGGTGCCCTCGGTGCTGGTGCCGGGGGCGTCGAACCTGCTGCTGAACCCGCGCCATGCCGATGCGGCACAGGCGCGGATCGAGGCAACGGCGCCCTTCGTCTTCGATCCGCGGCTCTGGCGGCCCTAACCGAATTCCAGGCTGGTCACGCCAAAGATCTTCTCGCGTGCCATCGCCGGCGGCGCCCCGACATACATGCGCGCCGTCTCGAACACCTTTTCCATGCCCGCCTCCTGCGCCAGGGCCACCGCGGCCGCATTTGCCTCCGGCACATCCAGCACCAGCGGCCCCGGCAGCGCCGCCGCAAGGCCGGCCAGCAGCAGCCCCGCCCCGGCCGCGTCATCCGCGAAGAGCGGCCCGACGCGCGTGCCCGCCACCCCTGGCCGCCCAACGGCAAAGCCGCGCAGCCCCGGCAGCACCAGCGCGACCCGCCCCGGTGCGCCGATCCATTCGCGCAGGAACTCCGGCCGGGCGACGCCGAAGCACGCCGCGTCGTAGGCCACGAGGTCGCCGAACGGCACCGCTGACGCGGCTGGCAGCGCCGCGCCCGGCGTCACCGCGCCGACATATCGCGCATTGTTCCAGGCCAGTTCGAAACCCGATCTGCGGTAGCTCGTCTGCTGCGCCACAACCCCGTCCAGGCCAATGCTTCGCCCGGCCAGCCGCGCCATCGCAGCCTGCCATACTGCCAGGCCATGGCCCTGCCCGCGCATCCCAGGCGCCGCGATGTAGAAGCCGATAAAGCCGTGCGAAGCGCCGTTTCTCGCGGCGCTGATGCAGGCCAGCATGCGGCCGTCTTCCTCGGCCATCAGAAAGGCGCCGGGGTCGTGCGCCAGGAAGGCGCGGGCGTCGCCCTCGCCGGGATTCCAGCCCTCCCGCGCAGCCCAGGCCACCGCCTGCTCCACCTCACCCGCCCGCATCGTCCGCACTGTCGCCATCGGGCGATGCTGCACGGCGAAAGGCCTTTGCGAAAGCGCCGCCGCGCATCATTCTAGATCTATGTCCGCCGTTCTCGCCCCCTTGTCGCACGACCCTTCCTTCGCCGAGCTTCTGGCCGGCCGGCCCATGCTGCGGATGGACGCCTCCGCGGGCCTCTGCATTGAGGAGGTGCCGCTGGTCCGCCTGGCCCAGGCGGTCGGTACGCCGACATGGGTCTATTCCGCCGCCACCCTGACCCGCCGCGCCCGCAGCCTGGCAGCCGCGCTGGCCGGCGCGGGGCTCGCCGCGAAGATGCATTTCGCGGTCAAGGCCAACCCGAATCTGGCGGTGCTGGCCCTGCTGCGGCATGAGGGCCTGGGTGCGGACATCGTCAGCGAGGGTGAGCTGCGCGCCGCCCGCGCCGCCGGCATACCCGCCCGTGACATCGTCTTCAGCGGTGTCGGCAAGACGCTGCGCGAATTGCGGCTGGCGATCGCCGAGGACATCGCGCAGATAAACCTCGAATCGGCCGAGGAAGTCGACATGCTGTCCGCCCTGGCGATGTCGCTGGGCCGCACCATGCGGGTGGCGCTGCGCGTCAACCCCGATGTGGACGCCCGCACCCACGCCAAGATCACCACCGGCAGGAGCGAGAACAAGTTCGGCGTCGACATCGCCCTGGCCCCTGCCCTGTATGCCCGCATCTGCGCCCTGCCGGGCCTCGAACCCGTGGGCCTCGCGGTGCATATCGGCAGCCAGATTACCCAGGGCATCGCCAGCTTTGCCGCCGCCTACGCCCGCCTGGGCGAGCTTGTGGTGGCGCTGCGCGCGCAGGGGCTGGGGGTGCGCCGCGTCGATTGCGGCGGCGGCCTGGGCATTGCCTATCGCGACGAGGCACCGGCCTCGGCCCAGGCTTGGGCCGGCGCCATCGCCGCGGGGCTGGGCGGGCTGGGGCTGGAGGTCATGCTCGAACCGGGCCGCTGGATCTGCGGCCCGGCCGGCGTGCTGCTGGCCCAGGTGGTGCTGCAGAAACAGGGCACCGCGCGGCGCTTCGTCATCATCGACGCGGCGATGAACGACCTGCTGCGGCCGGCGATGTACGACAGCTGGCACGGCATCGTGCCGGTCTCGCCAGCGGCCTATGTCGCGGCCACCGCGCCGGCCGATGTGGTAGGCCCGGTGTGCGAGACCTCGGACACCTTCACGAAGGGGCGCGCCCTGCCCGACCTGCCTTCGGGCGCGCTGGTCGCGCTGCTCGACGCCGGCGCCTATGGCGCGCCGATGAGCAGCACCTATAACTCGCGGCCCCTGGCGGCCGAGGTGCTGGTGCACGGCGCCGACTGGTCGGTGGTGCGGGAACGGCAGGGTTTCGACGCGCTGCTGGCCGGCAGCCGAATCCCGGGCTGGATCGGCGGATGAACCTTTCCGCCAAGCGCGCCCTCGCCCGGGCGGCGCTGGGGTGGGAGGCGCTGTGGCCGGGTGCCTGGCCGGCGCTGGCGGTGCTGGGCGGCTTCACTATCGTGGCGCTGCTGGGGCTGCCGGCGCTGCTGCAGCCCTGGGCGCATCTGGCGCTGCTGGCCGGGGTGGCCGCGATGTTGGGGGCGGCGCTGCTGCGGGCGGCGCGGCGCTGGCGCATGCCCGACGGCCCCCCCGCTGAACGCCGGCTGGAACGCGATCCGGGCCTCCCGCACCGGCCGCTGGCCACCATTGCCGACCAGGCCTCCGGCAGTGACCCGATGGCACAGGCGATCTGGCGCGAGCATCAGGCCCGCATGGCGGCGCGGCTGGCCGGGCTTCGCGTCGGCCTGCCCAGGCCCGGGCTGGCGGCGCGGGACCCGCGGGCGCTGCGGGCCGGGCTGCTCGTCGCGTTGCTCGCGGCCCTGGGCGTGGCAGGCGACGCGGCGCCCGAGCGGCTACGGCGCGCGTTGCTGCCGGGTTTCGCCGCAGCAACGCCGCCTGCCGCGCTGCGGCTCGAGGCCTGGGTGACTCCGCCTGCGTATACGGGGGCGCCGCCGATCTTCCTGCCCAGCCAGGGCGGCCAGGCCACCGTGCCGGCGGGCAGCGAGCTGCATGTGGCACTGTCCGGCCGTCCTGGCGCCGCGCCCGCGTTGACCGGCCCGGGCGGGGCCATCGCCTTCCGGGCGCTGGATGCCAGCAGCTTCGCCGCCCAGGCGCCACTGGCCGAAGCGGGGCGGCTGCGGCTGACCCGCTTCGGCACCACCCTGGCGGAATGGAACCTGGCGGTGCAGGCCGATGCGCCGCCACGCGCCAGCTTCGCCGAAGCGCCGGCCCGCACCCCGCGTGGCCTGGCCATCCGCCTGCCCTGGCGGGCCGAGGATGACTGGGGGGTGCATGCGTTGCGCTTCGAGGCGGTGCTGGCCGCGCGGCCAGATGCGGCGCCGCTGGCGCAGGACATCCCATTGCCCCCCGGCACGCCGCGCCAGGCCCGCGGTGTGGCCCAGCCCGACCTCTCGGCGCATCCATGGGCGGGGCTGACGGTGCGGCTCCGGCTGGTGGCGCGCGACGGCGCGGAGCAGGAAGGAGCCTCGGCGCCCGTCGAGCTCGTCCTGCCCGCGCGCAGCTTCAGCCACCCCGTGGCGCAGGCGATGGTCGGCATCCGCCGTGACCTGTCGTTGGCGCCGGAGGCGCGCGATGTGGCTCGGCGCGGGCTCGATGCGCTGGCCGCCGCACCGGACGCCTTCGAGAACGACACCACCACCGCGCTGGGCCTGCGCGTCGCCCGCAACCGGCTGTTCCAGCGCCGCCCCGGCGCCGTGGAGGAAACCCAGGAACTGCTCTGGGACATGGCGCTGGCGCTGGAGGAGGGCCGCGACGGGCGCACCGCCCGGGCGTTGGCCCAAGCCCAGCAGGTGCTGCGCGAGGCGCTGGAGAACGCCGAGCAACAGAACCAGGAGCGCGCGGGCGAAACCGCCGAGGCCCGGGCCGAGGCCGAACGCCGCATCTCCGAGCTGCGCGAGGCCACCCGCCGCCACCTGGAGG
>JACMRO010000560.1 GCA_014376425.1 Rubritepida sp. | reverse complement strand
TTGTCGCGCCACGCACCCCCCGCCCAATCCCACTTGGGATTGTCGCGCCACGCACCCCCCGCGCAATCCCACTTGGGATTGTCGCGCCGCGCACCCCCCGCGCAATCCCGCTTGAGATTGCCGCGCCACACATCCCCCCACCCGAGATTGTCGCCGCACACGCCCGCCAGCGATTGTCGCGCGGGGTTGGCTGCGCCATTAGTACGGTATCCACTTTCCATGGTCTCCAGCACATGCGCCTGACGCTTGCCCTTACCCTGCTAGGAATCTTGCCAGCCCTGGCCCAGGCGCCGGCCCCTGGTTCGACGGCGACCCAAAGCCCCACCGTCGCAATACCGCCCGCCACCGCTGCCACACCCGCAGCCTCGCTGGCGCAAGACCCGGTGCTGGCGCGTGTCGAAGGTGAACCCGTTCGGCTGTCCGACGTGCTGGCCACCGCCGCCGAAGTCCTGCCGCCCGAAATGCGCGCCGTTCCGGCCGACACGCTCGTCGGCATGATCCCGCCCGAGGCGATGCGCCAGCTGGTGGAACGCACCATCACCGACCGCGCCTTGCTGGTGGCGGCTCGCCGCGCCGGCATCGACCGCGACCCCGAGGTCCGCGCCCGCCTGGCCCGGGCCGAGGCGCAGGAGCTGACCCAGACCCTGCTGCAGCGGGAGGTTGTGCCCCGCGTGACCGACGCCGCCATCCGCGCCCGCTACGACCGTGACACGGCCGCCACCGCGCCTGAGGAAGAGGTCCACGCCCGCCATATCCTGGTGCCGACCGAGGCCGAGGCCCGCACCGCCCTGACCGAGCTGCAGCGCGGCCAAAGCTTCGAGGACGTCGCCCGCCGCATGGCGACCGGCCCTGGCACGCGTGAGGGCGGCGATCTCGGCTGGTTCAAGCGCGGCGACATGGTGCCGGCCTTCTCGGAAGCCGCCTTCGCCCTGCAGCCCGGCCAGCTGGTGCCGGCGCCGGTGCGCACCCAGTTCGGCTGGCACGTGATCCGGGTGGACGAGCGCCGGCGCACCGCGGGCCCCGGCTTCGACGAGGCGAAGGAGCAGGTTCGCCAGGCGTTGCTGCAGGAAGAAGTGGCCGCTGCCGTCGAACGCCTGCGCGGCTCGGTGCGGGTGGAGCGCGAGGCGCCCCCGGCCGGGGCGACCGCCCCGCTGGTTGGCACGCCGCCGCCGGCGCCCGCACGCCGCTGATGGCCTACGCCCTCTCGCCCCTGGCATTGCCGATGCCCGACATGCCGGCCATCGCCGGCGTGACCCTGGGCATCGCGGAGGCCGGCATCCGTTACAAGGCGAGGGCTGACCTGACGATGCTGGCCTTCCCGGCCGGCACCACGGCGGCCGGCGTCTTCACCCGCAACAAATGCCCTGGCGCACCGGTCGAATGGTGCCGCGAGGCGCTGAAATCCGGCCGCGCCCGCGGGCTGGTGGTAAACGCCGGCAACGCCAACGTGTTCACCGGAAAGGCGGGGCGCGTGGCGACGAAGGCGACGGCGGATGCGGCCGCCAAGCTGCTCGGCTGCAAGCCGCGCGAGGTGTTCCTGGCCAGCACCGGCGTGATCGGCGAGCCGCTGCCGCATGAGCGGCTGACCGCCGCCCTCCCTGCCCTGCACGCAGCCCTGACCGACACCGCCTGGGCCGACGCCGCCCGCGGCATCATGACGACCGACACCTTTCCCAAGGCCGCGACCCGCACCGCCGAGATCGGCGGCGTGACGGTCACGATCAACGGGATCGCCAAGGGCAGCGGCATGATCGCGCCCGACATGGCGACGATGCTGAGCTTCCTCGCGACCGACGCGAAGATCCCGGCGCCGCTGTTGCAGACCCTGCTGACGAAGGCGGTCAATCCCTCCTTCAACTGCATCACGGTGGACAGCGACACCTCGACCTCCGACACGGTGATGCTGTTCGCCACCGGCGCCACCAGGCACCCCCGGGTGACCGAGGCCGCGGCGCTGAAGGACTTCGCCCGCGCGCTGGGCGAGGTCTGCATGGAGCTTGCCGTGATGGTGGCGCGCGACGGCGAGGGGGCGCAGAAGCTCATCCAGATCGATGTGACTTCGGCGGTGTCGAAGAAATCGGCGCACCGCATCGCCATGGCCATCGCGAACTCCCCGCTGGTGAAGACGGCCATCGCCGGCGAGGACGCCAATTGGGGCCGCATCGTCATGGCCGTGGGCCGCGCCGGCGAGCCGGCCGAGCGCGACCTGCTGAGCATCGCCGTGGGCGGCACCTGGATGGCACGGGAAGGCAGCGTGGTGCCGGGCTATGACGAGGCGCCGGTCGTCGCGCACATGCGGGGGCGCGAGGTCGCCATCACGGTGGATATCGGCCTGGGCCGGGGCGCGGCCCGGGTCTGGACCTGCGACCTGACGCATGGCTACATCGACATCAACGGCAGCTACCGCAGTTGACGGTTTGAGCCTGCCCACGCTCTCCACCGCGCGGCTGGTGCTGCGGCCGCTGGAGCCGGCGGATGCCGCTGCGGTCTTCCGCCTCGTCAACGACTACAGCGTGGCCGGCAACCTCGCCCGCGTGCCCTTCCCCTACAAGCAAAGCGTGGCGGAGAGCTGGATCGGCTCCACTGGCGAGCAGGCGACGCGCGGCGATGGCCACCACCTGGCGATCACCCAGGCCGCGAATGAGGGCGGCGCGCTGATCGGCTGCGTGGGCCTGACCTTGAGCCGGTCGGACCCTGGCGAGGCCGAGCTGGGCTACTGGGTCGGCCGCAAATTCTGGGGCCAGGGCTTTGCGCGTGAGGCGACCCGCGCCCTGCTCGATTGGGGTTTCGAAACATTGGGGCTGGACCGGGTGGTGGCCAGCGTGTTGAGCGACAACCTGGCGTCGCAGGCTGTGCTGCGTGCCCTGGGCTTCATCCAAACCGGGGAAGGCGTGCAGGAATTCATGTCGCGCAACCGCGCGATGCCCGTGCTGCTTTTCGAGGCGCCCAAGCCGCGCGGCGAGGCGCGAATCCTGCCCACGCTGCTGGTCGTCGCCTGCGCACTGGTCGATGGCGACGGCCGCGTGCTGCTGGCGCAGCGCCCGCCCGGCAAGCAGATGGCCGGGCTGTGGGAGTTCCCCGGCGGCAAGCCCGAAGCCGGTGAGACCCCCGAAGCCGCGCTGATCCGCGAGCTGCATGAGGAGCTGGACATCGACGTCACCGCCGCCTGCCTGGCGCCGTTGACCTTCGCCAGCCACGCCTACGCCGACTTTCATCTGCTGATGCCGCTCTATGTCTGCCGCCGCTGGCGCGGCACCATGCAGCCGCGCGAAGGCCAGGCGCTGGCCTGGGTGCGCCCGGCGCGGATGGCCGACTACCCGATGCCCCCGGCCGACCGGCCGTTGGTGGCGATGCTGCAGGAGATGCTGTGATGCCTAACCCGACCGCCTGCATCCTGATCATCGGCAACGAGGTGCTGAGCGGCCGCACCCGCGACGCCAACATCCAGTTCCTGGCGACCGAGCTGGGCGCGTTGGGGATTCCGGTGCGCGAGGTGCGGATCATCCCCGACGATCCGCTGACCATCATCGGCACGGTCAACGCGGTGCGGCGCATTTACACCCACGTCTTCACCACCGGGGGCATTGGCCCCACGCATGACGACATCACCAGCGAATGCATCGCCCGCGCTTTCTCCGTGCCGTGGGAGCCGCATCCCGTCGCCTGGCAGAGAATGGCCGACTATTACGCGAAGCAGACCCCGCCCGGCGATTTCAACGAAGCCCGGCAGCGTATGGCGACCATGCCGCGTGGCTGCGTGCTGATCGAGAACGAGGCGACCATCGCGCCAGGCTTCTCGGTGGAGAATGTGCACGTCATGGCCGGCGTGCCGCGCATCATGCAGTCGATGTTCCGGGCGCTGGCGCCGCGGCTGGAGCGGGGCCAGGCGATCGTGTCCGCGACCGTGCATGCCGATGGGGTTTTTGAGGGCGGGATAGCAGCGGCGCTGACCGGGGTGCAGCTGGCGCATCCCAACCTCGACATCGGCAGCTACCCGTATTTCCGCCCATTGCCGGTGCGCGGCGGCGTGGCGCTGGTGGCCAAGGGCACCGATGCTGACGATGTGGCGCGGGCGGCGGATGAGATCGAGGCGCTGCTGATCGACGCTGGCGGCGTGGCGGTGCGGGGCGAACCGGTCACCGATTGACGCGGCTGCACGGCACATGGTTTGCGTCCAACGTGGAGGGGCGACGACCCGTCCGTGTTTCCCAACTCGGGCGCCCGAGTTCAGCCGCCAACCAGCTTCCCGATCGCACGGCAGACGGAGGACCCATGAGCTACGCCCAAACCGGCTATCGCTTCCCCATCCGCGTCGCGGCCGAGGCGGAGGCCGCCCGCCTGCTGGGCGAACTTCGCCGCAGCGAGGCCCTGGCCGACGGCCGCCTTTCCGGCCGGATGAACCAGAACCCACACCTTCTGTTCCCCTGGATGGACGCGCTGGTGCGACACGCGGCCGTGCTGGACGCGGTGGAGGGCGTCATCGGCCCCGACATTCTGTGCTGGGCCAGCCAGTTCTTCATCAAGGGCGTGGGCGACGCGGCCTTTGTCAGTTGGCACCAGGACGGCAATTACTGGGGGCTGTCCAGCGCCGATGTGGTGACCGCCTGGATCGCGCTCACGCCCTCCACGCCGCTGTCGGGCAACATGCGGGTGATGCCGGGCACGCACCTGGCGCCGGTGCCGCATGCCGACACTTTCGCCGTCGACAACCTGCTGTCGCGCGGGCAGGAAATCACCGTCGAAGTGGATGAGGCGCAGGCGGTCGACATCACCCTGGCACCGGGCGAGATGAGCCTGCACCACGTGCTGATCGTGCATGGGAGCGCTCCCAACCGGGCAAGCTGGCCGCGGGTGGGTTTCGCCGTGCGCTACGTGTCGCCGCATGTGCGCCAGCTGAATGGTGACCGCGACAGCGCGCTGCTGGTGCGCGGTGAGGACAGCTTCGGCCATTTCACGCACGAAACACCGCCCGAGGCCGATATGCATCCCGATGCGGTGGCGCGCCACGCCGCCATCGTGGATGCGAAGCTCGACGTGCTCTACGCCGGCGCGGCGCGGGCCGGGAAGCGGCACGAAACGGCTGGCCTGGCCTGAGCGCCCCGCACAGGGGTCAGGACATGCGACGGCCGCCGGACCGTCTTGCCATTCCAGCCACAAGGTTGCGGGCGAAAACCCCGGCCGCGCGGCCGGGGTAACCGCGGCGCATCACAGCGCCTGCAGCCGGTCGTACTGCGCCCGACTCCAGCCCGCATCGATATTGTGCAGCGGCACGCAAGCGGCGCGGAATGCGGCGCGGTCTGGCTCCACCACAGTCTTTCCCTGGGTGCGGAACCAGCCGGCCAGCTCGCCTTCCTGGCTGCGGATGGCGGTGCCGCAGCGCGCCGCCGCCTGGGCCAGGATCTCGCCCAGCATGCCCTGCTCGGCCGCGTTCATCCGCCGCCAGGCGGTGCCGGAGACGATGCTGAGCAGACTGTCGGTGATGTGCGCGGTCAGAACGATGTGGCTCTGCACTTCGTGGAATTTCTTGGCCTGGATGGTGGGCAGCGGGTTCTCCTGCGCGTCCACCGTGCCGTTTTGCAGGGCCAGATAGACTTCGGCGAAGGCGATGGGCGTCGCATTGGCACCGACCGCGCGCGCGAACATCAGGAAGGAGGGCGCCTGGGGCACCCGCAGCTTGAGGCCACGCATGTCGGCCGGCGTCATGATGTTCTTGTTCGCCGTCACCATCCGGTCGCCATAATAGGTCAGGGCAAGCGCGTGGTGGCGGGTTTGCGCGTCGTAGCCGGCGATCAGTTCCCGGTGCAGGTCGGAGCGCTTGTAGGCTTCGAAATGCGCGTAGTCGCGCAGCGCATAGGGCGCATGGCTGATCGACATGGCGCGGAAGCTGGCACCTGCGAATGCGACACCTGTGTAGATGATATCGATGGTGCCCAGGGTGAGGCCCTGGTTGATCTGCGGCTCGTTGCCGAGTGCCGAAGCGGCAAAGACCTCGATGTTGAATTTGCCGCCGGTGCGTTCGCGGAACTGCTGCGCCGCCCACAGCGCCTCGGTGTGATAGGGCTCGTTTACCTCGTAGACATGCGCCCAGCGCAGTCGTTGCGCCTGGGCATTTGCGTGTCCGGTGATGAAGGGCGTGGCCAGGCCCGCGAGCGCTAGCGTACGGCGGCTTGCCATTTTTGCGTTTCCCGTTGTTGCTTGCCGGCATGGTGGCTGGCGGAAGCTCGGAAATGCAAGCGCGATGGCGCAAATCGTGCGATTGGGCGGCAGGCGGCCGGGCAGTTCCCGGCCGTGACGGCACGTGGCCAGTCGTCAGGGCGCCCGGCGAAACACCACGGATGCATTCGTGCCGCCAAAGCCGAAACTGTTGGACAACGCGTATTCGATCGGCCGCTCCTGGGCCGTGAGCGCCACCCGGTCGATCGCGCTCTGCCGCGAAGGGTTTTCCAGGTTCAGCGTCGGCGGCGCCACCTGGTCGCGGATCGCCTGGATGGAGAACACCGCCTCCACCGCGCCCGCGGCTCCCAGCAGATGCCCGACCGAAGACTTGGTGCTGCTCATCGCCAGGCCAGGGGCGGCATCGCCCCACAGCCGCTCGACAGCGCCGAGTTCCAGGTCGTCGCCCATCGGCGTGCTGGTGCCATGCGCGTTGACGTATTGCACCTGGGAAGGGGTCACGCCCGCGTCGCGCAGCGCCATGCCCATGGAGCGGAAGGCGCCGTCGCCGGTGTCCGATGGGGCGGTGATGTGGAACGCATCGCCACTCATTCCGTAGCCCACGACCTCCGCGTAGATCGTGGCGCCGCGGGCTTTCGCGTGTTCGTATTCCTCCAGCACCACCACGCCGGCACCCTCGCCCATGACGAAGCCGTCGCGGTCGCGGTCCCAGGGGCGGGACGCCTTCGAGGGGGTGTCGTTGAAGGCGGTGGACAGCGCGCGCGCCGCGCAGAAGCCGCCGATGCCCAGTTCGCAGACCGCCGCCTCGGCGCCGCCGGCGACCATGACATCGGCATCGCTCAGCGCGATCAGACGTGCAGCGTCGCCGATGGCATGAACACCGGTTGCGCAAGCGGTCACGGCGGAATGGTTGGGCCCCTTGAAGCCATAGCGAATGGAGACGTGGCCCGAAGCCAGGTTCACCAGCGCGGAGGGAATGAAGAAGGGCGACAGGCGCCGGGTCCGCCCGGCGGCGACGAGATGCGCCGCTTCCTGGATCGTCTCGAGCCCACCGATGCCGCTGCCAATCATGACACCGGTACGCGCCTGGTCGTGCTCGGTCTGGGCAACCCAGCCACTATCTTCGACCGCCTCCACCGCCGCCACGTAGGCGAGCTGGATGAAGCGATCCATCTTCTTCTGCTCCTTGACCGGGATCCACTCGTTCAGAGTGAGCCCCCCATCCGCGCGCAGGCCGGTTGGCACCTGGCCGGCGACCTTGGCCGGCAGGTCCTTGGTGTCAAAGGCCACGATCTCGGAGAGGCCGCTCTCGCCATTCACCAGCCGGCGCCAGACATGGGCGACGCCCAGGCCCAACGGGCTGACGATGCCCATTCCCGTGACAACCACGCGGCGCGGCGCGAAGCCCTGTGCGAACACCCCGAACTACCCCAGGAGGCTCAGGCCTGATGCTTCTCGATAAACTCGATCGCGTCCTTCACCGTGGTGATCTTCTCGGCCGCGTCGTCGGGGATTTCCACACCGAAAGCTTCCTCGAACGCCATCACCAGCTCAACCGTGTCCAGGCTGTCTGCGCCCAGGTCGTCGATGAAAGAGGCGGTCTCGGTCACCTTGGACTCCTCGACGCCCAGATGTTCCACCACGATCTTCTTCACCTTGTCGGCGACTTCGCTCATGTCTTCTCTCTCCTGCTGGCCCGATTGTGGCCGAAAACTCTGGGAACCTTCAACCGGGCCTGGCCACGGGAATCCGGTCGCGCCGTATGACGGTGCTTGCCTCGGGGTTAGGACGGGTGGGCGCCGGTGACAAGGGGGCTAGAATACCCAACCCGCCGCGGTGATGGCGAACCAGCCCAGCGCTACCAGGACGCCCGTGGCGAACAGGCAGCCCAACAGGCAGATCAGCGCGCCCCAGCCGGTGACCCTGTTGTCGCTCTCCACGACACCCAGCGCCATGATCATGTTGCCGAAGGCCGGCGGGCCGTTCGTGCCAGGGCCGGGCAGGATCAGCATTAGCGACGAATAGACGGTGAGCCAGCCGACGATGCGGTCACCCACCGGGCTGACGAACCAGCCCGGCCGCGGCTTCACATACTGTTCGACCCGCTTTAGCCACTTGGAATCGTTACCGCCCAGCTTCAGCAGGTCGCTCTGCTTGATGGTCTGTCGGGCGATGAAGGCCGGCAGCTTCGGCGTGCGCCGGCCCATGCCCATCTGCACACCCAGCACCAGCATGGGAATGCCGAAGACGCTGGCCATGCCCGGTAACAACGAAGGCAGGCACAGCAGCAGGATCAGCAGCCCGAAGGCACGGTCGCCGAACACCTCCGCCATGTCACCCAGGCTGATGCGCTCGCCGGGGAAGCGGGCAACGACTTCCTGGATGATGCGGGAGATGGGCGCGGCTTCGGCGGCTTTCGGATCGTGGGCGTCGGCGGGCTGGATGTTACCGTCCATGATCTGGTGGGAAGCCCTATTTCTTCGCGGAACGTGCTCATTCCGTCCTTGCAGGATAGATGTGCGATTACTCGCCTGTAGTCCAGCCGCAATTTACTGTCGCCCGACGATGGACGAATTGACAGCTTTCGCGCAGATGGGAAGGACCTTCGGAGGAAGCCTATGTCGATCGATCTGGACATCGCACGGCGCGCGACGCTGGCGCCCATTGCCGCCATCGCGGACCGCGCCGGCATCGCCACCGACGCCCTCGAACCATACGGCAAATACAAGGCCAAGGTGGCGCTCGACTTCGTGGCGCGGATGCGGGCGGAGCGCCCGGCGGGCAAGCTGGTGCTGGTGACCGGCATCAGCCCCACCCCGGCCGGCGAGGGCAAGACGACGACGACCGTGGGCCTGGGCGACGCGCTGAACCACATCGGAACGCGCGCGATGATCTGCCTGCGCGAGCCCAGCCTGGGGCCGTGCTTTGGCGTGAAGGGGGGTGCTGCCGGCGGCGGGCATGCGCAGGTGGTGCCGATGGAGGACATCAACCTGCATTTCACCGGCGACTTCCACGCCATCACCAGCGCGCACAATCTGCTGGCGGCGATGCTGGACAACCACATCTACTGGGGCAATGCGCTGGGGCTGGACGCCCGGCGCATCAGCTTCCGCCGCGCGCTGGACATGAACGACCGGGCGCTGCGGCAGGTGACGCAAGGCCTGGGCGGGGTGCGCAACGGTTTTCCGCGCGAGGACGGCTTCGACATCACCGTGGCGAGCGAGGTGATGGCCATCCTCTGCCTGGCGGATGACCTGGCCGACCTGCAGGCGAGGCTGGGGCGGATCATCGTGGGGTACACCCGCGATGGCGCCGCGGTAACGGCGCGCGACCTCAAGGCCGATGGCGCGATGGCCGCACTGCTGCGCGATGCGCTGGCGCCCAACTTGGTGCAGACGCTGGCCGGCTCGCCCGCGTTGGTGCATGGCGGGCCGTTCGCCAACATCGCGCATGGCTGCAACAGCGTCGTGGCCACCAAGCTGGGGCTGCACCTGGCCGAGGTGGTGGTGACCGAGGCAGGGTTTGGCGCGGACCTCGGCGCCGAAAAGTTCATGGACATCAAGTGCCGCATCGCGGGGCTGGCGCCGGACGCCTGCGTCATTGTGGCCACGGTGCGGGCGCTGAAGATGCATGGCGGCGTGGCGAAGAACGCGCTGGCGGGCGAAGATGTGGCGGCGGTGCGGCGCGGCGTGGTGAACCTGGCCCGGCATGTCGAGAATGTGCGGAAATTCGGCGTGCCACCGGTGGTGGCGCTGAACCATTTCTCGGCCGACACGCCGGCCGAGATCGCGGCGGTGCAGGAGGCGATGGCGGCAATGGGGGTGCAGGCCATCCTGTGCCGGCATTGGGCCGATGGGGCCGCCGGCGCGGTCGACCTGGCGCGTGCCGTGCTGGCGCGACTGGAGGCGGGAGAGGCGAAATTTGCGCCCATCTACACCGACGCGTTGTCACTGTCCGACAAGATCGGCGCGGTGGCGCGGGACATCTACCGGGCCGCGATGGTGGAGCTGCTGCCCGGGGTGGCGGAGAAGCTGAAGCGCTTCGAGACGATGGGCTTCGGCCACCTGCCGGTGTGCATCGCCAAGACGCAATACAGCTTCTCGGCCGACCCGACCTTGCTGGGGGCGCCGGAGGGGCATGTGCTGCCGGTGCGCGACGTGCGGCTGAGCGCAGGCGCAGGCTTCGTGGTGGCGATCTGCGGCGAGGTGATGACCATGCCGGGGCTACCGCGGGTGCCGGCGGCGGAGGGGATCGGGCTGGATGCGGAGGGGCGGATCGACGGGCTGTTCTGAACCGCCCCGCTACCGCGTAGGTCGCGCCGGCGTCACCGCATAATCATAAAAGCCGCGCCCGCTTTTCTTCCCCAGCCAGTTCGCATCGACATACTTCGCCAGCAGCGGGCAAGGCCGGTACTTGCTGTCGCCCAGCTCCTCATGCAGCACCCGCATCACCGCCAGGCAGGTGTCCAGCCCGATATAGTCGGCCAGCTCGAACGGCCCCATCGGGTGGTTGGCGCCCAGCTTCATGGCGCTGTCGATCGCCAGGATGTCCCCCACGCCCTCGTACAACGCGTAGACCGCCTCGTTGATCATCGGGATCAGGATGCGGTTGACGATGAAGGCGGGCGTGTCCGCTGAAGCCACCAGCCGCTTGCCGATGCGCTCGGCCAGCGCCGCCACGGCCTGGAATGTCGGCTCGTCGGTCGGCAGGCCGCGGGTGACCTCGACCAGCTTCATCACCGGCGCCGGGTTCATGAAATGGATGCCGATGAAGCGTTCCGGCCGGTCCGTCGCCGCCGCCAGTCGTGTCACGCTGATGCTCGACGTGTTGGTGGCCAGGATGGTGGTGGCCTTGATGTGCGGCTGCAGCGTGCGGAAGATGGTGTTCTTCAGCACTTCATTTTCCGTCACCGCCTCGATCACCAGATCGCTTTCGGCGAAGGCCGCGTAGTCGGTCGTCGTCGTCAGGTTGGCGCGCGCCTGCTCGCGATCCTCCGCGGTCAGCGTGCCGCGGTCGACGCGGCGCTGCATGTCGCGCTCGATCATCTTCACCGCATGGCTCAGCGCGTCGTCGTTCACATCTGCCAGCACCACGGTGAAGCCGGAGGCGGCGAAGACCTGGGCGATGCCGCGGCCCATCTGGCCGCCGCCCACCACGCCCACGGCACGGATTTCGACCACCGGCACCACCACCGGCCGCGTCATCACGATTTCAGTCACCCGAGTTCGGCTGTCAGCTCTGGCACCAGCGTGAACAGGTCGCCCACCAGGCCATAATCGGCGACCGAGAAAATCGGCGCCTCCTCGTCCTTGTTAATGGCGACGATGAACTTGCTGTCCTTCATCCCCGCCAGGTGCTGGATGGCACCGGAGATGCCGACGGCGATGTAGAGGTCGGGCGCGACGATCTTGCCCGTCTGCCCCACCTGGTGGTCATTCGGTGCAAAGCCGCTATCCACCGCGGCGCGCGAGGCACCGACGGCGGCACCCAACCTGTCCGCCAGCGCGTCGATCATATGGAAGTTCTCGGCCGAGCCCACGGCGCGGCCACCCGAGACGACGATGCGGGCCGAGGTCAGGTCCGGCCGCTCCGACTTCACGCCCTCGCGGCCGATGAAGGCCGACAGGGTGGAGGCGGCGGGGGCGGCCACGGTCTCGATCCGCGCGCTGCCGCCGGTGGCAGGTGCGGCGTCGAAGCTGGCGGCACGCACCGTCAGCACCTTCTTCCCGTCCGCACTTTTCACCGTGGCCATCGCGTTGCCGGCGTAGATCGGTCGCACGAAGGTACCGGCATCGATCCCGCCGGCGACCTCGGAAATTTGCTGGATGTCGAGCAGGGCGGCGACCCGGGGCATCAGGTTTTTGCCCAGCGAGGAGGCTGGTGCGGCCAGGTGGGTGAAGTCGGCAGCCATGCCGACGACGAGGTCGGCCATCGCTTCCACCGCCGGGTTTGGCTCGCCGGCCGCGACCAGCACCGCTTCGGCCCCGGGGATGGCCGCGGCTGGGGCAGGGGCGGCCTGCGCCCCCTCCCCCCACAGCAGCAGGTGGATGGCGCCCAGGCTTCCTAAAACGGCGAGAGTGCTGGGGGTGGGCTGGGGGATGGTGGTGCCGCCATGGTGGGGGGTG
>JACMRO010000559.1 GCA_014376425.1 Rubritepida sp. | reverse complement strand
GTCGGCCAGCAGGGCAGCGGCCTGGGCGTCGGCCTCCGCTTCGCCGAAATGCAGGTCCGTGAGATGGGCGAGGCGCAGCCCGTTCACGCGCGCGGCGCCAGGATCCGCAATGCGCCGGGCGCAATCCGATACCGCACCGGCGGCGGCAGCAGCCGCATCTCGCCATCCAGGCTGAGGCGGACGAGCTTGCGACGTGAGAACGTCACCAAACGGTGTGTCTGGTGCATCTGTGCATCGGGCCGGTCGCCCAGGCGGCCGCGAAACCAGGCCAACGCCTGCCCAAGCCGCTGCCACGCACCGCCATGGCGGGTCACGCCCACGGTCAGGCTGTGCGCCTGGCCGGGCTGCGGCAGAGTGATGATTGCGGCACTGCCGCGCAGGCGAACACCATTCGCCAGGCTGAGGCGAATGCGCCCGAGCTCAAACACACGCAGCTTGCGCCAGGCCATCACGGCCAGCGGCAGCCAGCCCAACAGCCCGCCGCCGCGCTGCATCTCACGGAAACGCAAAAGACGCGCGGGCGCGCCGAGTAGGCTTTCAAACAGGAAGACCTCGCCATTGGCGATTCCCACATCGAGCCGGGTCTCCGGCGCCTGGGCGTAACGGCCAATGCTGACGACCGGATCGTCGGTCAGGCCCAGCCTGGTGCAGACCCGGTTCATCGTGCCGCCCGGCAGCAGGGCCAGGGCGACGTCATCGCGCATGGCCATCGCCGCCACCGCGCGAAGAGTGCCGTCCCCGCCGGCAACGAAGACCAGCTTTGCGCCGGCGTCGAGAGCGTGGCGCCATTGATCTTCAAGACCGCCTTCGTGGCAGGGTTCGCCCGCCATCGCGAAGCCGGCAGCTTCGATTGCAGACCGCAGAGCCAACACCGGGTCGCTCATTCGCGACAAGATGCCAGCGCGCGGATTACAAATCAGTGCGGCGCGAACCGCTGCCTGCGCGGGGGCCGTGGTGCGGTCCACCGGCAGGCTTTGGTCCATGCTGCTCCCAGCTCAGCGGGTCGTGCCGAGCGCGCGGCTGGTGGCGGTGCCGGGCGGGTTACCCGCGGTACCGTCGGACTGGCTGGGATAGGCACCAGACGTGTTGGTGCCGGCCGCGCGATCGACTGCCCGGCTCGCCGCCGTGCCACGCGGGTTGGCGCGGGTACCGTCAGACTGGCTAGGGTACGCGCCGGAGGTGTTGGTGCCGGCGGCACGGTCCACCGCGCGCGACGTCTCGGTGCCGGTGGGGTTCGCACGGGTGCCGTCGGACTGGGCGGGGTAGGCGCCCGAGGTGTTGGTGCCGGCAGGGCGGTCGAGCGCGCGGCTGGCCTCGGTACCGGGCGGGTTGCCGCGGCTGCCATCGGGTGTCTGCGCGCAGGCGGTCATCGTCAGCGCGGCAGCGGCAGCGAGGAGGGTGCGAGTGATCAAGAGTTTGTCCTTTCCGTGTGAGCCTTGCGGCTGTCGGCATGAACACTGACAGTGGGTAAAGGTTTCAAGGAAGGACAGGGCTTGTGGAGTATGCCTTATCCACGGCTTGGCACGCTGCTCAGCGCGGTAATTCAATCTCCGGCTGGCTTCGCAGCGTGGCCGCTGTCATGCCCGGCCAGAGCAGCCGCTGGTGCGCCCAGCGCAGGTCGCTGGCCGCCACCGCCACCAAGTGACGGTTCAATCCGCCGCCCTGAACAACAGCCATGGCGCCATCGTCCCGCAACAGGATTTCGACGATCTCGCCCAGCGCTTCGCCCAGCGCCTCCCCCTGGGCGCCGTAGATCCGGGCACCGATAAGCTGACTGGCACGCGGACGTTCGCGGCTCAACAAGCCAGAGACCGGACGTGATGCCGCCATGGCCTGCGATGTCTGGTTCAAGGCGTCGGAGGCGGGGTTGGCGGCTGGCCCGGATGTTGGTTCGGGGTCGGCCGCCAGGGCTGTGGAGAAGGCCAGCGCAGCCAGCAGGCCGATGTTCCGCCCGCAAAACGGACGGCGCCGCTCCACAGTGCGTTTCATCGCCGCTTCAGCGCGCGGACGATCCTTTCCGCCACCAGGCCGCCTGCCAGAGAAACTGGCGAACGCAGCCCGACCATCCCCATCAGATCGCCCAGCAAAGGTGCGCGCGCCGCCTCGGTCAGCGATGTCCGGCGCACCAGCAGCGCCGCCTCCGCTACAGGATCCTTGCGCGAACGCCCCATCAGCAACAGCACCCCCATCAGCAGCAGGTCGGCCAGCGCGACACCCAGGCAGGCATAGAGACTGCCATAGAGGTCGCGCAGCGCAATGAAGCCCGCCACGTGCAGCAGGGTGAGGGCGGCGATGCCGAACACCCCTGCCACCGCCATTATCACGGCGCTGCGGATGGACGCCTTCGCTTGGAGCTTCAGCCGCAGCCCCTCGGCCTCAGCCGCGATGCCCAGCAGTTGGAAGGCGCGCAGCGTCACCGCCGCACCAGGCCCGCGAAGAGGAAGCCGACCAAGGCGGCTACGCCCACCGCGGTCAGCGGCTGCGCCTTGATGGTGTCGCTCAGCCTTTCGACATTCTCGCGCACCTTGTCGGTCGCGGCCTGCGCCGCATCTTCGGCCTGGCTGGCTAACTGTGCCACGGCGGGAGTGACGCGCTCGGTCATCAGGGTCTCCACCTTGTCACGCAGGCGGGCAATCTCGGCATTGGCATCGAGCTCGTAGTTGCGAGGGGTATCGGACATGATGTTCTCCTTGGTAATTCATGAAATGAGAGCCGGCGGGCCAGCCTGCGTTTCAACGCCAGAGCGGCCCGATCGGATTGACGTCACGACCGGGTAAAGGTCAGCGACCAAGCCCCCGGCCGCGCTTCGTGACCGGCAGCGTTCGCACAGATGGACCTGCCACCCGCATGTGCCTGCAATTTTGGCTGGAGCCGCGGGCAGAGAGCAACAGGGCGGGATGCAGCCCAGGGCGGGCGCGCGGTTGCTGCGATTGCTGCGTTCTCCTCGAGGGTGGCTGTTGGGCGAGAAACGCCGAGGCATGCCATACGTTGCATTGCTGCAGTACAGGATCTCCCATGGCCCCGTTTCAGATGCCCGCCGAGCCGCAAGGCCGTCTCGCCACTCGGTTGCTGCTGGTGGCGCTGATCATTTACGGCCTTTATGTGGGCCGCGGCATCCTCGCGCCGCTCGCGCTGGCGCTGCTACTGACCGTGGCGGCCCTGCCGGTAGTGGATTGGGGGCAGCGGCGTGGCCTGCCAAGGGTGCCTGTGGTGATCGGCGTGCTGCTCGCGGCGATCGGCACCATTGGCGGCGTGCTGTGGCTGGTGCTGGCCCAGGCGTTGCAGCTGGCCGAACAGATGCCGCGGTACGAGACCGAACTGCGTCGCAAGCTGAGCAGCCTCAGCGGGACCGGGGCCAGCCTGTTCGACAATCTCAACGGCATGGCGCACCGGCTGGGCCAGTCAGTGGCGCCGGCGAGCGCCCCCGCTGCGCAGACGGTGGTGATCGCGCAGCCGCCGGCCGAGCCCTTTTCGGCGATGATCGAAGTGGCGGGGTTCGTGCTCGCGCCAGCCGCGATGGTCGCCGTCACCCTGCTGCTGATGGCCTTCCTGCTGATCCAGCGGGAGGATGTGCGCGACCGCGTGCTGCGGCTGATCGGCACCGACGAAATCCATCGCACCACCCGGGCGATGCAGGATGCCACCGACCGGATCGGCCGATTCCTGTTAATGCAGCTTTTGGTCAACGCGGTTTTCGGCCTGGCCATGGGTCTGGGGCTGTGGGTGATCGGCGTGCCCAACGCCCCGCTCTGGGGCGTGTTGGCCTTTGTGCTGCGGTTCGTACCCTATTTGGGCGCCCCGCTGGCGGCGCTGTTCCCCATCCTGGTGGCGCTGGCGACGACCCAGGGCTGGACGACGGTGATCCTGGTCGCGGCCTGGTTCGTCGTTGTCGATTTGGTGGCAAGCTACGTGGCGGAGCCCATGCTCTATGGCAATTCGGCCGGCATCACGCCTTTGGCGCTGATCCTGTCGTCGATCTTCTGGGCGTCGCTGTGGGGCCCGATCGGCCTGATCCTGGCACCCGCCATCACCGCCTGCCTTGCCATCCTGGGGCGGCATGGGCGCGGGCTGGAATTCCTTGACGTTGTGCTGGGCGACAGCCAGGCGCTGTCCGGACCCGAGCGCTTCTATCAACGCCTGCTGGCAGGCGACGCGTCGGGTGCCGCACGGTTGCTGGCCGTCGCGGCCGAGGCGGGTAACGAGGCCGCGGCCCTGCGCTTGCTCGTCGAACCGGCGGTGATCCGCCTGGCGGCCGACCGTCCGTCGGAGGATTTCGGCGCCAGGCTGGCCCTGCGCTCCGCCCGCACCCTGATGCGGGCACTGACCGATGGCGATACACCCCATTCGGGTGTGCAGGATGTGCAGCTGGTCGCGGCCGGAGGCGCGCTGGACCGCGCAGGCGCCGCCATGGCGGCGTTGGCGTTGC
>JACMRO010000052.1 GCA_014376425.1 Rubritepida sp. | reverse complement strand
CGGTGAAGATGGCGCCATTGATCGACAGCAGCTCGGCCCGCTCCATCCCGGGGCCGCGCGGCCGCGAGCCCACCAGCAAGGCGTAATCCGTGTCCTTGAAGGCGGTCATCGGGTCGCTGTGCGCTTCCATGCCGGCCAGCAGCGGGAAGGCGCAGTCCTGCAGTTCCATCATCACGCCCTTGTGCGCCTTCTGCGCCTTTTCGTCGGGAATCTCCAGCAGTTGCAGGATCACCGGCTGGTCCTTGCCCAGCATTTCGCCTGAGGCGATGCGAAACAGCAGGGCGTAACCGATCTGGCCGGCGGCGCCGGTGACGGCGACGCGGACGGGCTTTTTGCTCATGGGAAATTCTCCGGAAGACAGGTTACGGGAAGCGGATTTCACGGGGCGAAGGGCGACGGCTCAGCGGCTGCGGAAAACCCATGATGTTACCCGCGAACAATGCGCAACGTCAATTTGTCTTATGTCTTATATAAGATATCATTCCACCCGATTCAAGGCCCTGCCTCCTCCCCCACGCTCCGACCGCCGCCATGGCCACCCCGAACCCTTCACCGGTCGACCTTGCCCCAATCGCCGCAAACACCTCCGGCATGGCAACGCCCGCCTTCAGCCCGCTGTACCAGCAGATCAAGGAGCTGATCCTGCACAGTTTGCAGGCCGGCGAATGGAAGCCTGGCGAAGCGATCCCCAGCGAGATGGATCTGGCGGCGCGCTTTCGTGTCAGCCAGGGGACGGTTCGCAAGGCGATCGACGAACTGGCGGCCGAGAACCTGGTGATCCGGCGCCAGGGCAAAGGCACGTTCGTCGCGACCCATGCCGAGCATCAGGTCCAGTACCGTTTCCTGAAGCTCGTGCCGGACAGCGGCGACCGGGATGCGGAGGGCCCCGCCCAGCGGACCGTGCTCGACTGCAAGCGCATCCGCGCCCCCGCAGACGTCGCGCGGGCCCTGTCGCTGCGCTCCGGCGATGCCGTCGTCCAGCTGCGCCGCGTGCTGTCTTTCGAGGGCGTCCCTACCATCCTCGAAGACCTCTGGCTGCCCGGCAATGCGTTCAAGGGCCTGAACGCCGAGCAGGTGGCGCAGTACCCCGGCCCGACCTACGCGATGTTCGAGATGGAATTCGGCGTGCGCATGGTGCGCGCTGGCGAAAAGATCCGCGCCGTGCTGCCCGACGCCCAACAGGCGGCGCTGCTGCAGGTACCGCCGCAGACCCCGCTTCTGAGCGTGGAGCGGATCGCCTACACCTATAACGACGTACCGATGGAACTGCGGCGCGGCCTGTACCGCACCGACACGCACCACTACCGGAACGAGCTTAACTGATCCGCAAATCTGCCACCGCTGTGTGACAGTTTGTGCATTGCAATAGAATTTTGGATTGTCGGCGTTCCCCGACCCACAAAAACAGTGCAGCCCTGAAGAAAGCCAAGCCATGACAGAGCCAGCCAAGAAGCGGCCCGAATTCCGCAACATCAACGCGCTGACGGACCTGCCCAGCTACCGGTTGCCCGCAGCAGGCGTGGTGTCCATCCTGCATCGCATCAGCGGCGTGCTGATGTTCGCTCTGATGCCCTTCATCATCTGGATGTTCGACAAGTCGATCT
>JACMRO010000558.1 GCA_014376425.1 Rubritepida sp. | reverse complement strand
CCGCCGCCTCGGCGGTCCTCGACGTTCTGGCTCTCCCGCTCATCGTCCAATCTCACAATTGCCACCTTACAGCTACGATCCACACTGTTAAAAGCCGCAGCCATGACAGTGTTGACACTCCAGGACATTACATTACGCGTAGCCGGCCGTACCTTGCTGGACTTGGGAAGCCTTGCGGTCGATCCTGGACGCAAGATTGGCCTGGTCGGTCGAAACGGTGCAGGGAAGTCGACCTTGTTCCGGGCGATCACTGGCCAGATCGAGCCGGACGGCGGGACGATCCGTTTGGCGCAGCGCGCCCGCATGGGATATGTGGCGCAAGAGGCGCCGGCCGGGCCCACCAATCTGCTCGACACAGTGCTCGCCGCCGACCTCGAACGATCGGCCCTCCTGCGCGAGTTGGAAACGGCGACCGCCGAACGTAACGCGGAAATTCACGATCGATTGCAAGCGATCGGGGCAGACGCCGCGCCTTCGCGCGCGGCAACGGTCCTGGCGGGGCTGGGCTTCGATATGGCAGCGCAAATGCGGCCAGTTGGCGAGTATTCCGGTGGCTGGCGAATGCGGGTTGCTCTGGCGCAGGCCCTGTTTCTAGAGCCCGACCTTCTGCTCCTTGACGAGCCCACCAACCATTTGGATCTGGAAGCTGCGCTGTGGCTTGAGACCTGGTTGCTGAAATTTGGCGGCGCCGTCCTGCTCATCAGCCATGACCGGTTCCTGCTCGAGCGCATTACCGACGGCATCGTGCATCTCGATCAGCAGAAACTGACCTTCTACCAGGGCAACTTCGCCAATTTCGTTCGCGTCCGCGCCGAGCGGAAAGCGCAGACCCTGGCCAGCAACGCCAAGCTATCCGCCGAGCGGGCGCACATGCAGTCCTTCGTGGACCGCTTCAAGGCGCAGGCCAGCAAGGCCCGGCAGGCCCAGAGCCGTATCAAGGCGCTGGAGAAGCTGGGCTCCGAGGAGACAGTGATCGAGGATGTGGTGACCCGGTTCGAATTTCCCGTACCGGCCGAGCTCGCTCCCCCCATGCTGACGATGAACAACGCGGCCACAGGCTATGCTGGGCACCAAATATTGAACGGGGTCTCGTTGCGGCTGGACCAGGAGGACCGCATCGCCCTGCTGGGCGCCAATGGCAACGGAAAGTCTACTTTGGCCAAGCTATTCGCGGGGCGGTTGCCGGTGATGCAGGGGGACGTGTTTCGCAACCCCAAGATGAAGGTGGGTTATTTCGCGCAGCATCAGGCCGAGGAACTCAACCTCGACGGCACCCCCCTGACCCACATGCAGGAAGCATTGCCGACCGCGACCGTCACCGCTTGCCGGGCGCAACTGGCACGCTTCGGGCTCGACCAGGATCGGGCAAATACCAAAGTAGGCGCGCTTTCGGGAGGCGAGAAGGCACGTTTGCTCCTGGCCCTGACCACGCGCGAGGCCCCGCAGCTGTTGATTTTGGACGAGCCGACCAACCACCTGGACATCGATGCGCGGGACGCATTGGTGAAGGCCCTGACGGCGTATCAGGGGGCCGTGCTGCTGATTACCCATGACCCCCAGCTGGTCGAGCTGGTTGCCGACCGGCTTTGGCTGGTGGATGGAGGAACGGTCAAGCCGTTTGATGGCGACCTTGATGAGTATCGTGCGTTCCTCGCCGAAAAGGCGCGTGGCGGCCCGCGGCTGGCGGCAGCCCCGCGAAAGGATGACAAGCGGGAACGGGCAGAAAAGCGCGCTTCCCTCGCACCCATGCAGCAGAAGTTGAAGCAGCTGGAGGGTGACCTGGCCAAGCTCGAGTCCGAACAGAAGATGCTGACCCGGGCGCTGGCCGATCCGAAGCTCTATGCCAGTGGCAACAGCGCCCTGATCACCAAGGCGACGGCCCGGCAAAAAGCCGTGGCGCGAGAGATGACAGGCCTAGAAGCTGCATGGCTCGAATTGTCAGAGAAGCTGGAGAGGCTGGCGGCGTGACTGGCACAGCGACAGTCGGCACAAGGTCCAGCCCCTTGAACCTCACCTGAAAGGACCCGCCCGAATGAAAACGCGCGCCGCAGTCGCATGGGAGGCGGGCAAGCCCCTCAGCGTAGAAACGATCCAGATCGAGGGGCCCAAGGCGGGTGAGGTGCTCGTCGAGATCAAGGCAACCGGCCTTTGCCACACCGACGCCTACACCCTCAGCGGGGCTGATCCTGAAGGTCTCTTCCCCGCCATCCTCGGCCATGAGGGCGCTGGCATCGTGCGGGAGATCGGGCCGGGCGTCACGTCGCTGCGGCCGGGTGACCACGTCATCCCGCTCTACACGCCCGAATGCCGCCAGTGCAAAACCTGCCTCAGCCAGCGCAGCAACCTGTGCACCGCCATTCGCGCCACACAGGGGAAGGGGCTGATGCCAGATGGGACCAGCCGGTTCCGCTGCGAGGGGACACAGGTGATGCACTACATGGGCTGCTCTACCTTCGCCAACTTCACCGTGCTGCCCGAGGTTGCCCTGGCGAAGGTAAGGCAGGACGCACCCTTCGACATCATCTGCTACATCGGCTGCGGCGTGACCACTGGGATCGGCGCAGTGGTGAACACCGCAAAGGTTTGGCCGGGCGCCAATGTGGCCGTATTCGGCCTGGGTGGCATCGGGCTGAATGTTCTGCAGGGCGCGCGGATGGTAGGCGCCGACAAGATTATCGGGGTGGATATCAACCCCTCCCGCCAGGCCATGGCGCGGCAGTTCGGCATGACCCACTTCGTCAATCCGGACGAGGTGGGGCGCGACAAGGTGGTGCAGGCCATCCAGGACATCACCGATGGCGGCGTAGATTTCAGCTTCGAATGCGTGGGCAACACCGCACTGATGCGGCAGGCGCTTGAATGCACCCATCGCGGTTGGGGAACATCGATCATCATCGGCGTGGCGGCCGCGGGACAGGAGATTGCGACACGGCCGTTCCAACTCGTCACAGGGCGGAACTGGCGGGGCTCTGCCTTCGGCGGCGCGCGCGGCCGGACCGACGTGCCGCGCATCGTCGACTGGTATATGGAAGGAAAGATCAGCATCGATCCGCTCATCACCCACCGCCTTTCGCTCGATGACATCAATCGCGGCTTTGATCTCATGCATGAAGGCACGAGCATCCGTTCGGTGGTGGTTTACTGATGCTCATCTCGCGCCGCTTCGTCCTCGCCAGCAGCCTTGCCGCCCCGGCCCTCGCGCAGGTTGCGCCGCTGCGCCTCATTGTACCGGCGCCGCCTGGCGGCAGCACGGACATCCTCGCTCGCTCACTGGCGGAACGTGCCAGCATGGCCCTGAACCAGGCCATCACCGTCGATAATCGAGGCGGGGCGGGTGGCATCATCGGGACCGAGGCCGCGTCCCGCGCCCCGCCAGATGGCAACACGCTCATCCTTGGGCATAACCAGACGCACGCATCGAATCAGTGGATGGCACGCAACCTGCCCTACCATGTCATCGACAGCTTCGTGCCTGTCGCTCGCCTGGCCAGCGTTCATCATGCGACCGTGGTGCCTGCCACATCCCGCGCCTCGACGATGGCAGAGTTGACCAACAT
>JACMRO010000557.1 GCA_014376425.1 Rubritepida sp. | reverse complement strand
TTCAGGGCGTGGCCGGCGCAGAAGACCGGGCCCTCGGCGGCGGTCAGGACGCAGCGGGCGGCGGAGACGGCGATCTCGGCCGGCGCATCCTCCAGCGCCGCCAGCATCGCCAGGCTCAGCGCGTTGCGGGCGCGCGGGCGGTGCAGCACCAGCCACTCGACGCCCGTTTCGGTGCGGCTGCGGGCCAGCAACCCGTCTTGCGAAGTGATGGCGTTCATGGCGTGCCTCTTTTACATCGCGTGCCGGGAGCAGCCCAAGGCCTCGCAGAGCCAGTCGATCATGGCGGGCACATCGTTATAGCGCGGATGGGGGGTGGCGATGGAATTCATCGGTGCATCCCGCCGCCATCCACGTCCAGGACCGTACCGTTGATCGACGCGCCGCGCGGGCTGGCGCCGAACACCGCAAGCTCGGCGATCTCGCGCGGCTCGATGGCGCGCCCGAGCGGCAGGCCGGTCAGCGTTTCGCGCCAGCGCTCGGCGTCGCCCAGCTTCTGCGTCGCGTTGAAGCGCGCCTGGGTTTCCATCCGCCCCGTCGCCGTCACCGCCGGGTTGATGCCGAAGACGCGCACGCCGTCCGCCTGGGTGGCGCCGCCCAGCGCGTGAGTGAAGCTGATCAGTGCGGCGTTGCCCGCCGCACCGGCCAGGTAGCCCGCCTTCCCCGCCCGCCCGGCCATACCGATGATGTTGACGATAACGCCTGACTTGCGCGCCAGCATCGCCGGCAGGAAGAGCTGGCACAAATGGATGTAGCCGAAGACCTTGAGGTCCCAGGCCTGCTTCCACCGCTCGATGGTGATGTCGGCGATGCCGCCTGAAGGGATCGCGCCAGCATTGTTGACGAGGATGTCGGCATCCGCTGCCATGGCGTGCAGCGCGATGCGGTCGGCATCGGCCGAAAGGTCCGCCGCCAGGGTGCGCACGCCGACCTGGAACCGGGCCCGCAACGACTCCGCCGCCGCGTCCAGCACCGCAGGGTCGCGCGCTGCGAGCACCACGTCGCAGCCTTCGGCGGCGAACGCCTCGGCACAGGCCAGGCCGATGCCCTTCGAGCCGCCGGGGATGACCACGGTCTGGCCGCGCAATCCCATATCCATGCTGTTTGCTCCCTATCGGGGCAAGCCTACCTGCGACGCCGGCACCGCGACACCCCTGCCGGTGCCGTTCTCAACTGCGCTGACCACGCCCATCACGGCGAAGCGGCCGCCGGGCAGCGCCAGCAGCAACGGCGCGCCGGAGGCGCCACGGGTGGCGGCGCAGCCATGCAGCAACAGCGGCAGGCCGGAGGTGTCGCGCCCGCCACCCAGCAGGGCACAGCGCGTATCGGCCAGCAGCACTTCCGGCCGATCCTGCTGGTAGCCGCCCAGCAGCAGGGGCGCGCCGACCGTGATCTCGCCCTGCCAAAGCGGAACGACGGGGCCGGCGATGCGGGTCGCCAGGGCCAGCACCGCCCAGTCGGCGCCAAAGGGTGCCCGCCGCGCCGGGTCCCAGCCCGCACCGACGGTGAAGGCAGCGACGCGGGCATGGCCGGTGTAGCTGCCGCGCGAAAACCCCTGCAGGAAATGCACCGAGCCGGGCTGGATCAGACTGCCGGTCGCCCGGTTGACCAGGCAATGCGCGGCGGTCAGCACCCGGTCGGGCGCGATCAGCACGCCGGTGCAGCGGCCGCCAAGCTCGGTCTGCACCCGGCCCAGCGCGGCCCAGGGCATGGCACGGGCGTCCACCGCCACGCGACGTTCCGCGCGGGCCAGGCCTGGCAGGGTGCTGCGCGGGATGACCGGCTCCTGTGCCGCCGCGGCAGCCGCCACCAGCAGCAGGGCAGCGATCAGCCGCACAGCATCTCGTCCACTAAGGCGGGCACCAGGCCGGTGGCCGGGCCCTGGCGGCTCTCCGTGAAGCGGCCGCCGGGGGCTTCGAGGTTCAATTCCAGGCTGCGCGCCCCGGGCGGCAGCCGCCCGACCAGGCCAGCCCCGGGATAAACAGTGCCGGAGGTGCCGATGGCGACGAACAGATCGGCCTGCCCGGCCGCCGTCAGGATGCGCGGCAAGGCCATCGGGATCTGGCCGATCCACACGGTGTCGGGCCGCAGCGCGGG
>JACMRO010000556.1 GCA_014376425.1 Rubritepida sp. | reverse complement strand
GGCGGTGCCACCTGAGCCCGCGCCGCCCCTTGCCCTGGTGACGCCGCAGCCGCCAGCCGCGCCACGCCGGGTGATGCAGCCGCCTGCCCTGCCGCAGCGCCGGCCGGCCGTGCTGGGCGGCGTGCCCGGTGGGCTGCGGCCATCCAGCAATGCCGGCGGACAGTCGGTCTATGGCCAGCCCGCCAGCCAAAGTACGTTGGCCATGCAGCCGCATGCCTATGCGCCGGACGCCGAACCTGGCCAGCCCATGCCGGCGCCGCAGCCGGTGACCTATCGTGAGCCGGTAGCGGCGCCATCGCGCGTGCCGCCGCTGGCCGAAACCGCGGGCGGCATCTTCAAAAGGGCCACCGGCTTGTGGAAGCGCCAGGTGCTGGCGTCGCCTGAGCCGGCCCGTGACCCCCGCCCAGAACCGCAGGCCGCCGCGCCGCAGCGGCAGCCGAGCCGCGTGGTGCCGCAGGACGAGATGGACATTCCGGCCTTCCTGCGCCGCCAAAGCAACTGATCGGCCATACCCACGCACAAACCCAGGGGCGCCCCAGTCGGGCGCCCCTTTTTTGTTCGCTCGGACCCATTGCGAATGTGGCCGAATTAAGGTGTCTCACCCGCCGAAATAATGAGCATTTCCAATTACTTAGAGAGAAATATGGGGTAACAAGGCTTGACTGGCGCGGGGCGCCCCGGCCTGCCATTCCAATGTCATCAAACAGGGGCCGCGCCCGATCTTCGCGCGGCTTTTGGGGGTACGGGCTTGGGGGCCCGCTGGGAACAGGGTGATTGATGGACGGATTCGTGGCTCCAGGCGCTGGCCGAAGGCGGACCCTGCGTTCGCGCATTGGCTTCGTCGGAATCGGATTGCATTCCGGCCGGCGGATCGCGGGTTGTTTGGCCCCCGGCGCCTCCGGCAGCGGAATTCTTTTCTATCGCACCGATCTGGGGCTCACCATTCCCGCGTTGCACGACCAGGTGGTCGATACCCGTCTTTGCACCGTCCTGGGCGAGGGCCAGGCCCGCATCGGTACCGTGGAGCATGTCATGGCCGCCTTGTTCGCGCATGGTGTGGACGACGCGGTGATCGAGCTGGACGGGCCGGAAGTGCCGATCTTCGACGGCTCGGCCGAGCCATTTCAGTTCCTGATCGACTGCGCCGGCATCGTCAGTCACGCCGGCCAGGCCCGCAGCATCGAGGTACTCAAGACGGTCCGCGTGGTTGAAGGCCATGGCCCTGACGCCGCCTGGGCCGAGCTGCGCCCCGCCGAGGGCCCGTTCTTCGAGGCCGAGCTGTCGATCGATTTCGCCGCACCGGCCATCGGCCAGCAATGGGCCTCGCTGCGCGTCACGCCGCGCGCCTTCCGCGAGGAGCTGGCGACCGCCCGCACCTTTGCCCTGGCGGGCGACGTGGTAAAACTGCGTGAGGCCGGGCTGGCGCTGGGTGGCAGCCTGGACAATGCCGTGGTGGTGGATGGCGCCCGCGTGCTGAACCCCGGCGGGCTGCGCAGTCCCGATGAATTCGTCCGGCACAAGCTGCTGGATGTAGTGGGCGATCTGGGCCTGGCCGGCGCGCCGCTGGCCGCGCGCTTCGTTGGCCACCGCACCGGTCATGCATTGAACAACCGGCTGCTGAGCGCTTTGTTCGCGGACCGCGCCGCCTGGCGGATGACCGGTGGCCACGCCTTCGCGGATGGCATCTCGGCCCGTCTGCCCGCCGCGGCTGCAGCCTTCTGACCGGGCCGCCGGCGCGGCCGGCGCGATGGAAAAGCTGCTTGTCCTCGACCTGGAGACCGTACCCGACCTCGAGGCCGGCCGGTCGCTGCTGGGCGAGGCGGCCGATGGGCTGGATAGCGCCGCTTTGCGGGCCGCGCTGGGCCATCGCACCGCGCGCGAGGGGCAGGACCCGGCGACCGTCTTCCTCAAGCCCGTGCTGCACCGCATCTGCGCCATGGGGGTGCTCCGGGCCGAGCGCGACTCCGCCGAGGCACCCTGGCGCATCGTCTCGCTGAAGGCCCGCACCACCGACGAGATGGACGAGGCGGAGATGCTGCGGCGACTGGAGCAGTTGCTCCGTGCCCAACCGGTGCTGGTCGGCTTTAACAGCTCGGGCTTCGACCTGCCGGTGCTCCGCTACCGTGCCCTGGCATTGGGCGTGCCGATGCCGGCGCTGCTGGGGCCTGAGGGCCGTGACTACACCTATCGCTACGGCACCGCGCATATCGACCTGTGCGAGCGGCTGTCAGGGTATCGCGCCACTCCCCCGCCCTCGCTGGCTGAGGCGTGCGCGTTGCTGGGCATCACGGTCAAGACGGGCATGAATGGCAACGAGGTCGAGCCTGCCATGGCCGCGGGACGGGGCTCCGAGGTCGCGGCCTATTGCGAGCGCGATGTGGCAGCGACCTATCTGCTCTGGCTGCGCTGGATGCAGGTCATGGGCGCGCAGGGAGTGGCGGAGGATTTGTCCGTCCTCGCGGATTTTGCCGACGCAATGCCCCACCTGGCCGACATCGCGGGCGCTGCCGGCCGCCTTTCCGGTGCGTCGCCGCCGGGCTGAGCCCGATCGCGCTCCGCCCGCCATCACAGGGCCGGACACGGCCGCCCCGCTACGACGCCCCAAAAGACTGCGGCTATCGCTCGCAGCGAATGAACATCGTCGCACGGTGGGCGATCTCGCCCACATCGGCGGCGCTGCGTTCGGCCCCGGCGCTGGGCTCGCTGCGCGGCGTCACCTGTGCCGCGGCCAGAAACCGCAGCGCCGCCTCACCACGCACCGCGAAATTCACGTTCTGGGCGATGTCGCCAGTGCGCTCGGCCACCCGCTGGGCGTTCAGCTTGCTGACCACAACGCCCACCACCTGGCCCTGCATGTCCAGCAGCGGGCCGCCCGAATTGCCCGGCTGCACGGCGGCCGAAATCTGGATCTGGTTGCGGTTATCCTGCAGCCCGGCCAGGCCATTCACTTCGCCGCGCGTCAGCTTGGGGTCCGAGCTGAGCAGCCCGGCAAGCGGGAAACCATAGGCCACCACGCCCTCCCCGCGCCGCACCGCGGGGCCCGTGCGGAAAGTCAGCACCGGGCCAGGCAGGCCAGGCACCACGAGCACCGCAAGGTCAAGCGCCGCGTCGACCCGCGCCGGCGGTGTGGCGGCCAGCCAGCGGCCGTCGGGGGTGCGCATCGTGATGCGGTTGCAGCCATTCACCACATGCTCGTTGGTCATCACCCGGTCCGGCGCCACGATGAAGCCGGTGCCGGTGGAGACCTGGCGGGCTGTTTGGTTGGGCGGCGCTTGCGGCACGGCGCTGGGCGGCGGCGGCGTGGCCGGACGGGCGGCCGCGGCCTGCGCCATGTCGATGGTGCGGTTGGCGCAGATATCCTGCTCACGCAGCACCGCTTCCCGATTGTCCGCCAGCACCAGCCGCAGATCGAAGCGGCAGGCCTCGGGGTCGGTGGGGACCACGCGGAAGCCGGAATTCACCGGCAACGGCCGCCCGGGGGTCAGCAGCGACTGGCCCCAGTCATTGCCCACGCCGCGCGGGCTGCGCACGGCATGCAGCGCTGTCGCCTCGGCGCCGGTGCGGTTGACGATGCGGAAGCCCGGCGCGGCGATGCCGGGCTGGCCGGTAGCGGGTACGCCGGGGCCTGCCGGCGCCACGCTGGGCGCCCCGCTGGGCGGCAGTGCGGCCGGCGCGGGCGGCGGATCGGCCCAGGGGTTGGCCTGCTGCCCCGCCGCGGGAAGCGTGAGAAGCAGCAGCAGGGGCAGGTGGCGGGGGCGGATCATCCCCCCGGTGTGCCGTCTGCCACGCCTGGGAACAAGGGGCGTATCAGCGCCGGCGCAGGAAGTCGTCGGTGGTGACGGTGTCAGGCCGCTCCGGCCCGGCATAAGGGTCGAGCCCGCCCGTCGTGGCCTGCACCGCGCGGCAATCCTCGCACAGCTCCAGCACCGCCAGGCGCTCGGGCGTGCTGAACATCCAATGGCCGCTGGCGGCAAGCTTGGCCTTCACACGGTCCACGCTGGCACGGGTGCCGAACAGCTTGCCGCAATGCGTGCAGGCAGCCGGTGCCTCGGCCTTCACGATGCGGGGCTGGCTGGCCTCGGGCGCAAAGTTCAGCCGGGGTTCGAGGGTGATCACCTTTTCCGGGCAGGTCGCCACGCACAGCCCGCATTGCACGCAGGCATCCTCCAGGAAGGAGAGCTCTGGGGTCTCGGGGTTGGCGCGGAAGGCGCCGGTGGGGCAGACCATGGTGCAGGCCAGGCATAGTGTGCAGCCCTCGGTCGCCACATTGGCGGCGCCGAAACCGGCCAGGGCCGGCAGCGGCACCATCTGCGCGCTGTGCGGCAGGGCGCGCAATGCCCGCAGCGTGATCTCACGCGGGGCGCCCAGGGCCAGGCTGGTGTCGGGCAGCCAGCTGGTGCGCAGGCTGCCCGGCAGGGCCTCGGCCAGGCTGTACGGGTCGTCAGTCTCGATGGCCGCCGCCCGTTCGCCCAGGTCCAGGCCCAGGCAGATCGCGTTCAACGTGTCGATGTTCCGCAGCACGCCCTCGGCGCCATGGCCGCGCCGCCCGGGCAGCAGCACGCGCAGGCCGGCCGCCCCCCAGGCCAGGGCCGCGGCCAGGATGGACAGGTCGATCTGCTGCGCCTCGTTGACGCGGATCGGGAAGACCCGGGCCGGCAGGCCATCACCGTGGCGGGCCAGCGCATCGATCAGCGCATCGCCATGGGCGGCATGGAGCAGCAGCACGGGGTGTTCGCCGCCGGCGGCGCGGAAAGCGGTGAGTGCGGCGCGGATGCGGCCCGCCACCGCGCTGGCCGGCGGCAGGGCGTATTGCGCGGCGCCGGTGGGGCAGACGGCAGCGCAGGCGCCACAACCGGCGCAGATCTCGGCCGAGATCACCACGCTGTCGCGCCCTGGCGTGATGGCACCGGTGGGACAGACGTCGAGGCACCGGCTGCAGCCGATGCGGCGATTGCGGCTATGGGCGCAGAGTTCCGGCGCGTAGGCCACGAAGCGCGGCTTGTCGAAGCGGCCGGTGAGCGTGCTGGCGCGCAGCACCGCATTCAGCACCGCGACCGGGTCGGCCGGGTCGGCACGCAGGTAGCCATCGCGGTCGGTGGCAAACAGGCCCGGCCGCCCGGTCAGGTCCAGAATGATGTCGCAGGTGGACTTCGCGCCGTCGCGGCCCTGGCCCCAGCGCAACACCGCACGACTGGACGGCGCGGCGGCGGCGAAGCCGTCCACCACCACTTCGAAGGTGCCCAGCCAGCCCGTCGCCGCCCGCGCCCGGCCGCGCAGCACGGGGAATACGGTCTCGCGCGGGGGCGGCACCTCAGCCTCGCCGGTCAGCAGCAGGGTGACGTCAAGGCTATCGGCCAGGCGGGTCGCGGCGTGCAGCGCCACCTCGTCGCGGCCCAGCACTAGGCAGACGCCCTGGCTTTCCAGCGTCACCAGCGCGGTGGGCGGCATCGGCACCGCCGCCGCGGCCAGCAGGGCGGCCATTTTGGGGCCGCTGGCGGCGCCCTCGGCCGCCCAGCCGGCGGTCTCGCGGATGTTGACGAAGCCGATGTCGCGCGGTCCCGCTTCCTGCGCGCCTGCTTCCTGCGCGCCTGCTTCCTGCGCCCCGGCTTCCTGCGCAAAGACCGGGCTCTCCTGGGTGCAGGCCACGGTGATCGGGCGCGGGTCGGCCAGCGCCGCCTGGAAGCGGTCGAGCTGGGCACGGCAAAGTTGTTCGGCGCCCCTGATTTCGGTGCCCGGGCAACCGCGGCGGATGACGGCCAGGTCGGGCGCCATCGTATCCTCGCAGCTGCAGATGAAGGCCAAACGGTCCATGGGTGCTTTCAGTGTGACGAAGTGGTGCGTATATCGCGATGGACACGCCCCGGGAACAGCACCGTCTTGCAACTGCCCAGTCTCTTTCATCCGGTCAAACTGCGCGAAGGGCAGGACGCACTGGCCATGGCCCGCGCGCTGGCGCCCGAGGCTGGGCCGCCCGCCCTGTCGCGCGGCGCCGGCACGCTGGCCTTTGTCGCCGCCCCCGGGCGGGTCGAGGCGGCGGTGGTGCTGGAGCCACAGATGCCCCTGGCGGCCGCGCGACTGGCCTTCCATGTCGGCGCCAACGCGCTGGCGGATGCGCTGACGGTGCTCGGCCCGGCCAATATGGACGTGCAATTCCTGTGGCCGGGCAAGCTGCGGGTGAACCAGGGGCACATCGGCGAATTCCGGCTGCTGACGCCAGACGCGGCGGCCGATGACGCGGTGCCCGAATGGCTGGTCATCGGTTTCGCCTGCCGGCTGGCCTGGCGCGACGGGCATGAGGGTGGCCTGGCGCCGGGGGAGACCGCGCTGGCCGCGGAAGGCTTCGAGGATGTCACCGCTGAGGCGGTGGTGGAGGCCTGGGCGCGCCACCTGCTGGCGGGGATGGATGAGTGGCAGAATCGCGGCCCGCGGCGCGCCAGCGAGAAATTCCTGGCCCGGCTGCTGGACCACGCGGGGGCGAAGCGCGGCCTGGACCCTGCCACCGGCGCATTGATGCTGGAGCGCGACGGCGCCCGTGAAAGCCTGCCGCTGTGACCCTGCTGCCCCGCACCCTGCGGCTCGATGCCAGCGACGGCGTGGTCTTCCCCCGCGCCGCTGAACCGGGCGAATGGGCGGTACCCGGTGGTTTCTGCTTCTGGGACGATGATGACGGGCTGGCGGGCAAGCGCCGCCAGGCATTCCGCGCGGGCTTCCTCGGCCTGGGGAGCTTCGGGTGGTCCACCTTGGTCGAGGTCGCGGCCGCCCCTGCCGGTGCGCGCGCGACCGCGCTGGCTGCACTGGCCGCACATCTGCGCGCGGAGCACGGCGCGCCGGCGGACGGTGCGCAGGCCGCTGCGGCCGAGGAGATTGCCTTCGCCGAATCGCTCTGCGCCGGCCACGCGCCGGGCACCGTGCTGGCGCTGGAACGCCGGTTCGAGGCGGGCGAGATGCGCGAGCGCTTCCGCACCCTGCACCGGCGCGAGACCGCGCCCGTCTTCGCCATCGTCCAAACCGATGACGAGGCGCCCGAATGGCCGGACCTGGCGGCGCTGCGATGAGCCTGGCCCTGCTTCCCGGCGATTTCTGGATCGCGTCCGGCCACCAGCTTTGCGACCGCGACGGCGCGCGGCTGGTCGCCACGCCCGATCTGTGGCGCGCATTCCTGGCCAGGCCGGAGCTGGTGCCGCCCGCGGAGGCCTGCGCCACCGAACGCGCCCTGCACGCCGCCCTGCTGGCCGACCCGCTGCGCATGGCCGACCCGACTGGCCTGGCCGATCCCGATGCAGTCGAGAACTGGCAGGTCTTCCTGGCCTTCCGGGACCGGGTGGCGGCGCAGCCCACGCTGGAGGCCGCCTGGGCCGCGCTGTACCGCGCCGGCGTGGCCGGCATCCCGCCCATCTTCCTGCAGATGCTGACGCAGCTGGTCGTCCGCGCCGCGCTGGAGGGGGTGACCGACGCCCATATCCTGCGCGCCGGGGAAACCCTGTTCCGCCCCCAGCGCGTGGCCATCACCCAGGGCGCGATGCTGCTGGCCGACCAGGAGGTGGTGGACGCCCGCGCCGCCGATGGCGATCTGGGCCCGCTCGGCCGGCTGCTGACCGAAGCCGGTGCGGCGCCACGCGAGGTCGAGCTGGACGTGATCTCCGGCACAAACGCGCATGACTACTTCACCCGCTCGGACGCGCATGACATGGCGCTGGATATCGCCGAGGGCCGCGACGGCCAGGCGGCCCTGGCCCGGGCGTTGGAGCTGTTCATCGCGCATGTAATAGGCGAGGCAGTACGCATCGCCGCCACCCCCGTGATCGAGGACCGCAACTGGACCTGGCATGTCGGGCTGGATGCGGAGGCTAGCCGCACCGCCAACGCGCTCTGGGCCGGCAAACAGGTCAAGCAGGCGGAGCTGGCCCGGATTCTTTGGCTGGGCGTGCTGGAATTCGATAACCCCGCGCGGGTACTGCCGCGGGCAAAGGGTCGCCCAGTGTATCTGGCGCTGGCGATGGACCAGGCCCAAATCATGCGGATGAAGCCGCAGAACCTGCTGACCGGGCTGCCGCTGCCCGAACCCGGGCCGTGAGCGTAGACCCTGCCGCCAGCATCGAAGTGGGCGTGTTGGTCGAGCGAAGGCCACCCGACACCCATTGGGCTGAGCACGTCTGGGCGGCGACCGAATTGCTGCTCGACGTGCCGGATGTGCCGGGCTGGACGCTGCTGCGGCAGGAGGGGCCGCATAAGGTGTATTTCGCCGGCCGCGCCGAAATCCGGCTGTTCCGCACCGAGACGGACAACCTCCGGCACAACATGGAATCGCGCGAGCCGCGGATTTGGGCGGTGTTGCGGCCAACCGACGGCGACCCTGGCATGGCGTTGCAATGCGTGACCGCTGACCCGGGCGAGGCGCATCTCTACGCCGATTCGGGCAACGACCTGGTGGAATCGCTGGCCATGCCGGCGCCGCTGGCGGCCGCCATCCGTGCCTTCATCGCCAAGCACCATGTCGCGCAGACGCACCATAAGCGCCGGCGGGACCGGGCGGACCCCGAGGCGATGGCGCGCCCGGTTTGGGAGGCGGAGGATGAGTGACGGTTTCTTCTCCCGCTGGTCGCGCCGAAAGCGGGACGATCAGCGGGGTGACCAACGGGACGAGCAACGGGACGACCTGACCGAGCGGTTAGTC
>JACMRO010000051.1 GCA_014376425.1 Rubritepida sp. | reverse complement strand
CGCTGGTCCGAGCGAACTCAGACAGTTGGGTCGAGACCGCCACCAGCTGCCCCTTTTGAACTCCCGCCAGTTCGCCCATCGGCCCGGTCGATACGGCTGCCCGGCAGGTCATCCTGGTCGATTTCGAGACCGACGCCGTCATCCTCGAAAAATCGCCGGATGAGCGGATGCCGCCCAGCTCGATGTCGAAGCTGATGACCATGTACATGGTGTTCGACGCGTTGAAGGCCGGCCGGCTGCGGCTCGACCAGCCGCTGACGGTGAGTGAGACGGCCTGGCGCATGGGCGGTAGCCGGATGTCCCTCGAACTCGGCACGCAGGTCCCGGTCGAGGCGCTGTGCCGCGGCGTCATCGTGCAGTCCGGCAACGACGCCTGCGTCGTGCTGGCCGAGGGCATCGCCGGCAGCGAACGGCAATTCTCCGAGCTGATGAACCAGAAGGGGCGCGAGATCGGCCTGACCAACTCCAACTTCCGCAACGCCACCGGCTGGCCGGACGCCGACCACCGGATGACCTGCCGCGACCTGGCGCGGCTGGCCAAGCGCGTCATCGTCGACTTCCCCGAATACTACCGTTTCTATGGCGAGCGCAGTTTCCGCTGGAACAACGTCAGCCAGGAAAATCGCAACCCGCTGCTGGCCCGGATGAGCGGTGCCGACGGCATGAAGACCGGCCATACCGAGGAAGCCGGCTATGGCCTGACCGGCACGGTGAAGCAGGGCGACCGGCGGCTGATCCTGGTAGCGAACGGCCTGCCCAGCATGGCATCCCGCGCCGATGAAAGCGTACGGCTGCTGGAATGGGGCTTTGCCAATTTCGAGAACGTCGTGCTGTTTCGCGCGGCCGACGCCATCGAGCAGGTACCGGTGCGGCTGGGCGCGCAGGCCTCCGTGCCGCTGGTGGGCGGGCGCGACGTAGTGGCGACGCTGCCGCGCACCTGGCGGCAATCCATGCAGGCGCGGCTGCGTTACAACGCGCCGATCGAAGCGCCGGTGACCCGCGGCCAGGAGCTGGGGCGGCTGGAGATCTCCGGCCGCGGCGTGCCGCCGATGGAGCTGCCGCTCTATGCCGGCGCCGACGTCGAGCGGCTGGGGCTGATCCCACGCATCCCGGCGGTCATGGGGCGGCTGCTGGGGCGGGGCTGAGTGTTCATCACCCTGGAAGGCGGCGAGGGGGCGGGCAAATCCACCCAGATCAGGCGGCTGGCGGCGGCTTTGTGCGGCCAGGGGCGCGCGGTGTTTCTGACGCGTGAGCCGGGCGGCTCGGCCGGCGCCGAAGCGGTGCGGGGCGTGTTGCTGAGCCGCGGCTGGGAACAGGGGGCGGAGATGCTGCTGCACTTCGCCGCCCGGCGGGAGCACATGGCACGCGCCATCCGCCCCGCGCTGGCGGCCGGTGCGGTGGTGCTGAGCGACCGCTTTGCCGACAGCACCCTGGCTTACCAGGTGGCCGGGCAGGGCGCCCCGCGGGCGATGTGGCAAGGGCTGTGCGACCTGGTGCTGGACGGGGTCTGGCCCGATCGGACCTTCCTGCTCGACCTGCCGCCGGAAGCGGGCCTGGCGCGCGCCGCCCGGCGGGGTGACACCAACCGTTATGAGGCGCTCGACCTCGATGTCCACCGCCGCATTCGCAGCGCCTTCCTGGCCCAGGCGGCGGCGGAACCTGGGCGGTTCCGGGTCATCGACGCGACGCAGACGCCCCAGGCGGTGACGGCCGCGATGCTGGCCGCGCTGTGACGCCGCGGGAAAATCCCACCCTGCTGGGGCATGGCGCCGCCGAGGCCGCGCTGGTCACGGCCGCCCATGCGGGCCGGCTGCACCACGCCTGGATGATCACTGGGCCACCGGGCATCGGCAAGGCCACGCTGGCCTTCCGCTTTGCCAGGTGGCTGCTGGCCGGCGGGGAGGGGGAGGGCATGCACCTGCCGGACACTCACCCGGTCTTCCGCCGCGTCGCCGCCGGCGCGCATGCGGATCTGCTCAGTCTGGCGCCCAACACCGGCGAGAAGGGCAAGAAGCAGATGATCCGCGTCGATGAGGTGCGCGGCCTGCGCGGCTTCATGAGCCTGACGCCGGCCGAGGGCGGCTATCGCGTCGTCGTGCTCGAGGAGCCGGAGACGATGGACCGCTTCGGCCAGAACGCCATCCTCAAGACGCTGGAGGAGCCGCCGCCCAAGGCGGTGCTGTTGCTGACCAGTTCCTCCCCCGGGCAGTTGCTGCCGACCATCCGCAGCCGGGTGCGGCGGCTGGAGCTGAACCCGCTCGGCGCCGCGGACATGGCGTCGCTGCTGCCCGGCATCCCCGAGGCTGACCTGGATATCCTGCGGCGCATCGCTGGCGGTTCGCCCGGCCGGGCACTGCAACTGGCGGCGGGGGATGGGTTGGCCATGGCCCGCCTGGCCGAGGAAGCGCTTGGCGGCGTGGCCGGCGCCAGAGCCGTGGCCGTGGCGGAGCAGGTCGCCGGCCGGGAGGCGGGGCCGATGGGCACTTTCTTCGCCCTCCTGCGCACGGCGCTGGCCGCTGGTGTTCGCGCCGCCGCCACCGGGCGCCCGCCGCCCTGGCTTGGCACGCGCCCGCTGGGCGAATGGAGCG
>JACMRO010000555.1 GCA_014376425.1 Rubritepida sp. | reverse complement strand
GTGGCCACGGCAGGCGCAGCAGCTTCTACTCCGATTACACGTTCGGCCTGTGGCGGGAGGCCCAAGGGGGAGACATGGAGCTGGTACCGATCGGCAAGGCCTATTCCGGGTATACCGACCAGGAGTTGCTGTGGCTCGACAAATGGGTGCGCGACCACACCACCAAGCGCTTCGGCCCAGTGCGCGAGGTCGCGCGCGGCCTGGTGCTGGAGGTAGAGTTCGACGCGGCGCAGTATTCCACCCGGCATAAATCGGGGGTGGCGCTGCGCTCCCCGCGCATCCAGCGCATCCGCCGCGACAAGCCGGCGGAGGAGGCGGACCGGCTGGAGACGTTGATCGCGATGATCCCGACCAGCTAGCGTGCCGTCGGTCAGCGCCGCATGCCCGCCGCCGCCTGCCGTGGCGCAGGAGAAGATCGATGCACCTTTCCTGGCCCTGGTCCTCACCCTGCTGGCAGCGCCCGCCCTGGCCCGGCCGGACCCCGTGGCCGCCTCGCCGGGCCTCACCTTGCGCCTGTCCCTGGGCCTTCGTCCGCGACACGGTGGAAAGCTTCACCATTCCGGTGACCCGCCCTTCATAACGACGCAAAATGCCGACACCGATGCGAATCATTCGCAGATCACTTGCGAATGCGTCGCAATCCCGCTAGAACGGCGCACCGCATCGGAGTCCATCATGCAGCGCCGCCACCTCCTCGCCCTTCCCGCAACCCTGGCCATGCCGGCCCTTGCCCAGGAACGCGTCGTCAACGTCTATTCCGCCCGGCATTACGACACCGACCGCGAGCTGTGGGAGGGCTTCACCCGCGGCTCCGGCGTCCGGATTCGTGTCATCGAGGCCAATGTGGACCAGCTGCTGGAGCGCATCCGCGCCGAGGGCGCCAACTCCCCGGCCGACATACTGGTGACCGTGGATATCGGCCGCCTCGCCCGCGCCAAGGAAGCAGGCATCTTCCAGCCCACCCGCAACGCCATGCTCGAGGCGCGAATCCCCGCGCATCTGCGGGACCCCGAGGGCCACTGGTTCGGCTTCACGACGCGGGCCCGCGTCGTCATGTACGACCGCGCGCGGGGCCTGCCGGCGAACCTCGCCCGCTACGAGGACCTGGCCCGACCCGAATTTACCGAGAGCATCGCTGCCCGCTCGTCCGGCTACATCTACAGCATCGGTTTGACAGCCAGCGTGCTGGCCGCCAACGGGGCGGAGGCGACCGAGGCCTGGGCGCGCGGCGTCGCGGCCAACATGGTCCGCCCACCATCGGGCGGCGACCGGGACCAGATCCGCGCGGTGATGGCCGGCCAGGGTCGCTTCGCCATCGCCAACACCTATTATCTCGGCTTGCTCGCCATCTCGCAGCGGGCCGAGGAGCGAGAACTGGCCGAGCGTGTCGGCGTGCTGTTCCCGAACCAGGCGGATCGCGGCACCCATGTGAACGTATCGGGCGCCGGGATCGTGCGCACCGCGCCCAACCGCGACGCGGCGCAGGCCCTCCTGGAATACCTGTCCAGCCCCCCGGCGCAGGCAATCTTCGCCGGCGGCAACATGGAATATCCGGTGGTGGCCGACGCACCGGTGCACCCTTTCCTGCGCGGCCTGGGCGACTTCCGGCAGGACCCGATCAGCGCCTCCACCCTGGCCGCCAACATGCCAGAGGCGCTGCGGCTGATGCAGCGGGCCGGCTGGCGCTGAGGGTCGCGCCCGCCCGGGCATGCGCGCGGCGGCGCCGCGGGCGGCGGGACCCGGCGCCTTGCCGCCCGGCCGGCTTCGTGGTTTAGCCCGGTTCATCACCCGGAGCGCTGCCCATGAACCTCGACGCCATCCCCATCGGCAAGAACCCGCCCGACGACCTCAACGTCATCATCGAGGTCGAGATTGGCGGCGAGCCGATCAAGTACGAGATGGATAAGGCGTCGGGCACGCTGTTCGTGGACCGCTTCCTGCACACGCCGATGCGCTACCCCGGCAATTACGGCTTCGTGCCGCATACGCTGAGCGACGATGGCGACCCGATCGACGTCCTGGTGGCCAACACCCGCCCTATCGTGCCCGGCGCGGTCATTAACGTGCGGCCGGTCGGCGTGCTGAAGATGGAGGATGATGGCGGGCATGACGAGAAGATCATCGCAGTCCCCAGCCCCAAGCTGACCAAGCGCTACGTCAACGTGCATGAGGTGACAGACCTGCCGCAGATCACCCTCGACCAGATCCGCCACTTCTTCGAGCACTACAAGGACCTGGAGCCCGGCAAATGGGTCAAGGTGATCGGCTGGGGCGACGCGGCCGAGGCCCGCAAGCT
>JACMRO010000554.1 GCA_014376425.1 Rubritepida sp. | reverse complement strand
TGCCTCCGCCTCCAGCCGGTCCACCTCCGCGCGCAGCGTCGCGAACTGGTTCTCCAGCGAAGCCAGGTCCGCGCCAGTGAATGTCGGGTCCAGCCGCGCGATCAGGTCACCCGCCCGAACCACCTGATTCGCCCGCACCTCGAAGCTGCGCACGATCGACGCCTCCAGCGGCTGCAGCAGGATCGTCGGCGTGGTCGAAATCAAACGCCCTCGCGCCACCACCACCCGCTCTATCGGAAGCAGGCCGGCCAGCGCCACCGCGCTGAACGCGAGAGAGACCACCATCAGCGGCGCCAGCCGCGCAAGCAGCGGCGCGGGCCGGGCGACCTCGGCCGCGGTGGGGGAGACAAATTCCAGGGAAATAGCAGGCCGGGCGGTAACGCCCGGTACCGGCGGCGCCCTCTCCAGCTGCGCGTCACCCATTGACGACAGCCTTCATCCCAGACGTCCGGTTCTGCTGCAGCCACAGCTTGCGGTAGACGTCGCAACGCACAAGGAGGTCGGCATGCGGACCCATGTCCAGCACCTCGCCGCGGTCCAGCACGATAATGGCGTCGGCGTCGACCAGGGCGGAAAGCCGGTGCGAGACCACCAGCATGGTACGGCCGCGGGCGATTCGCAGCATGTTGGCGTTGGCCATGGCCTCGCTCTCCGGATCGAGCGCACTGGTCGCCTCGTCCAGGATGAGAATGGACGGATCGACCACCAACGCGCGCGCGATGGCCAGACGCTGGCGTTGACCACCCGAAAGGTTGGGCGAGCCCTCCTCGACAAAGGTGTCGTAGCCGCGCGGCATGCGCTCGATGAACTCCTCGGCGCCCGCCATCCGGCAGGCATGGATAATCCGCTCCAGCGTTATGCCCGGGCGGCCGGCGGCGATGTTATCGCGGATGCTGCCGCGGAACAGGAAGTTCTCCTGCAGCACCACGCCAAGGTTGCGGCGCAGGTGCCGCAGGTCGATCTCGCGCAGTTCCGCGCCGTCCACCTTCACCATGCCGCTGTAGCCGGTGCTGATGCCCTGGATCAGCCGGGTAATGGTGCTCTTGCCCGAGCCGCTGCGTCCCACCAGGCCCACGAACGTGCCGGCCGGCACCTCGAAGCTGACTTTGTTCAGCGCAGGCGAAAGCGTGCCAGGATACTCGAAGGTGACATCGGCGAATTGCAGATGGCCGCGGAAGATTGGCCGCATGCCAACCTGACCAGAAGGGCGTTCGGGCATGGTGTTCATCACCAGCCCCGCATCGTAAATTGCCGCCTTAGCCTCCTCCCAGTGCTGCGTCATGCTCGCAATGGTCACCAGCGGCCCCGCCACGCGGCCGGCGAGCATGAAAAAGGCCAGCAGCGAGCCTGAGGTCGCGTCGCCGCCCTGCAGCACCATCAGGCAGCCAATGCCCAGCAGGCCCAGCGTCATGAACTGATTGATCGGCGCGGTCAGCGTCTGCGGCCAGTTCGAGATGCGCGCCATATCCAGCCGCGCCCGGGTCGCCTCGGCGGTGCGGAGGTTGAACTCCTCCGCCTGCTTGGGCTCCAGCGCCAGGACCTTCACCGTGCGCATCCCTGCGATCGTCTCGAACAGGGTTGAGCCTTTAGCCACCTCGGCCGCGACGATCCGTGCATGCGCGCGGGACAGTGCGGGCAGGAAGGCCAGTATGATCAGCGCAATCAGCACCGAGCAGCCGATGACGAACCAGGTCAACGTTGCGCTAAGCCAGAACAGGACCGGCAGCATGATCAGCAGGGTCACCAGATCAAGCGCCGCGCGGAACAGCTGACCGGTCAGAAATTCCCGGATCTTGTTGACGGCGAAGGCGCTGTGCGAGATCTCGCCCACCCGGTGCTTCTCGAAGAATGCCTGTGGCAGGCGAAGCAGCCTTTGCATCACGAACAGGCTCATCCGGCCATCGATCCGCGCCGCCGCCACCGCCAGCAGGATGCGCTGCGCGTAACCAAGACCGGTGTCGTGCACGATGATGATGATGATGGCCGCGAACAGCAGGGTCAGCGTGCCGTAGCTCTGGTAGACCAGCACCCGGTCTACCACCGCCATGATGATGAGTGGTGGCGCGATAGCCAGGAATGCCAATACAAATGTGGCTAACGCGACATCGCGGAAGATACGCCCCTCAGTCAACACCTCGCGGACGAGGGTCCCCAGTGTCAGCGGCGCATCCTCGATGCGCTGGCCCCGCCCTGGCCGGAGGATGATGGCGATGCCCGCCCACATGCCCTGCAGCCGGAACTCGTCAATTGGCTCCTGCGCCGCGCCGGCATCCGCCACCAGCGGGTTGCTGAGCGTGACCGATGACCCGTCAGGCGTCGCACCGTCGAGCAGCGCGGCGCCGCCATCCTCCAACAGCAGCAGGGTGGGGGTGCCCGACTGGCCCAGGCCGAGCAGATCCTTCCATCGCAGCTTGACCGCGCGGGCGCGGATGCCAGCGTCGGTCGCGCAACGCACCAGCGCGTAGGGTTCGATTACGGGCGCCTGCTCCAGGATGGTGAGCATCTGGCGATCCAGCTCTACGCCCAGCCGCGCGGCGGCCGCGCACAGGCCGGCCAGACGGGCGTTGCGAATAATCCGCTGCTCCAACGATGTGGCTCCTCATTCCAACTTTGCAGCCGGGCGAAGCGCCGTCGAGCTGTTCGCCCACTTCCGCCCAGGCCGGTCGCAAACGGGCCGCCCGCCCGCTGCAACCAAGGTCATCCCATGCCTGGACATACCGCGGAACTCTTATTCCGGTCCATGCCAATGCCCTGCGAAGCGTGGACGACACGCCGTAATAGTTCTGCGGTGCCTGAGACTTCCCGCAGATTTCGCCAGGTTGGCGAAGTCATCACCGCAACCCGACTCAATTCATGGTGCAGCGCGTCAGGCAACACACCCGAATCCTACCGGAGCCTGCCCCCAACCACGTTTTGCGGTCCGTCCTGCCAAGGTTAACGCGCGCCATGTCCAGGTGCCCCGTCAGGCGCGCAACGCACCCGCCTCCCCGATCGGGGCCGCTCTCTCCGCCGCCTCGAGCTCCGGCAACAGCGCCGCAGCATCCCCCAGCCCCTCACCAGCAGCGCGCTGCAGCCAGATCCGTGCGCCCGGTAAATCCGTCACCCCGGCAACGCCACGCAGCAGGTAGCGGCCCAACATCATCTGTGCCTGCGAGTGGCCTGCCTCCGCTGCCTGACGAAAGAAATCCTGGGCCTGCGCCCGGTCCTCGGGGAGGTCGTGCCCGCCGCCCAGCAATGCGCCGCACGCGAAGGCGGCGCCGGCGTGCCCGGCGGCGGCTGCCTGGCGGAACAGCACAAGCGCCGCGGCCGGATCAGGGGCAATGCCCTGCCCCTTCAACGTCATATCTGCCAGTAGAGCCACCGCATCGGGCATGCCCTCATCGGCGGCGCGCCGCACCCAGGGCAAAGCAGCTTCCTGATCGACCGGGCCGAAGGATCCGTCCATCATGGTCCGGCCCAGCCAGTAGGCGGCGTTGACCACATGCGGCGCCGCTGCCAGCAGCCAGCGTCGCGCCTCCTGCCGGTCCGGCGGCACGCCATCCCCGCGGTGCAGGCAGACCGCCAGGTTGAAGGCGGCAACCGGGTCGCCCGCCTCGGCCAGTTCACGCAATCGTCGCAGGACGACGGGCATGACGCGCACCGCTGCCAGGGACTCCGACGCAGCCTGGCTGAAATCCATCAGCGCCATGCGATCGCCGGCTTCAGCCGCCTGCTCCAGCCAGCGCATCGCACTATCCGCGTCGGCCGGCACGCCGCGGCCGGCCAGGTACATCAGGCCCAGCTTCCAGGCAGCGTGGCGGTGCCCGCCCTCGGCCGCCATCTGGAACCAGCCGGCCGCTTCCAACAGGTTGGGCGCGCCATGCTGGTCGGAGCATTGCAGATCGCCCACCAGCGCCGCAGCCTCGACATCGCCATCCAGGGCGGCACGGCGCAACCAGGTTTCGCCGTTCATGGGGTCGGGTGCGGTGCCCCAGCCATTCAGCAACGCCAGGCCAAGCCGGGCCTTGGCGGCCCGGACGCCGGCTTCGGCCGCCTGGCGGTAGAGGCTGAGCGCCTTGCCTTCGTCCGGCTTAATGGGCGGAACGCCGGCTTCGTGCAGCGTACCCAGGACATAGATTGCGGTCGGCACCCCCGCCTCGGCCGCCTTGGTGATCAGGGCTGCGGCAGCATGGCTGTCGGTCGCGCCATCCAGCCCCAGAAGCCTGATGATCCCAAGGCCCAGGGCGGCCTGCGGGTTACCCGCTGCTGCCGCACGGCCATACCAATGGGCGGCCTCGACATAGTCGCGCTCGCCGCCCTCACCGCTGCTCAAAAGGTAGCCGAGCAGCGCCTGGGCGTCGTCCTTGCCATCCTCGGCCGCCTGGCGGGCAAGGGCGCGTGCAGCCACAGGGTCGGCGGCGACCGAAGTCGTGCCAAACGCGCCGGCCCCCTGCGGGGCTGCCAGGCCACGAAACAGTACCGTGGCCAGCCGGGTTTGCGCCTCGGTATCACCGGCGCGTGCGGCGGCCTCGAGCCATCGCACACCCTCACTCGGGTTTTGCGGCACGCCCTGGCCCCTGAGATAAGCTGCGGCGACGACCTTCTGTGCCTCGACCTGTCCGGCCCGGGCGTCTGCGATCGCCCGGCGCAGGTCATTTCCAGCAGGCGCTGCCGTGGCTGGGGCGTCGGTGGCCTGGGGCATGGCGATGCCCCGGCTGAATGCCTGGCGAAGCGCGTTGGCCCACCCTGTGTTTTCGCTCACGGCGTGCTCCCAACGGCTTGCGGACGGGAAACCGCCCGCTCGAACAGATAGCCCAGCAGGGTGCGGCTCCCCACGACGATGTCCGATGTGACGGGCATCCCCGGCACCAGCCGGAAGTCGGCGGGCAGGTTCCGCAGTGACACGTCTTCAATGGAGATGCGGGCGCGAAAGAATGGGGTCTGCAATTGCTGCCGCGTGTCGGGGTCCTGCCTGATGGCATCCTCGCTGATGGTCCGTACCGTACCGCGGCCGGTCCCATGCCGGATGTAGGGGAAGCTGTCGAATTTGATGGCCACCCGGTCCCCCGCCGCCACGAAGCCCAGATCCTGCGTGCTGACAGCGCCGTCGATCACCAGCTCGGCGTTCAGCGGCACCAGCGAGACCAGCAGCTCCCCC
>JACMRO010000553.1 GCA_014376425.1 Rubritepida sp. | reverse complement strand
TCACCTCCCCGTCCCGCAGCCGGTGCAGCGCCGTGTTGGCCTGCGATCGCGGCACCGTCGTGACCGGCAGCGGCGGGACCCGGCCGTGCTGGGCAAGCGCGACCAGCTCCCGCAGCTCCATCGGATTACCGACATCACACGAGTCGCTTCCGTCACAATCCGAACCTGGGCAACGGTCAATCCTTAAGGCGGTTGGTATAATACGCCCGGCCGTAACGTCTGACTCTCATAGGATTCCCAGGTCGTCCTTGATGTGATTCGCTCTGCCCTCCACCGATTTCGGAGAGGTTTACATGGCAGCGCCGATCAAGATCACCCGCACTGACCTGGATGCGGCTGGGTTTCGCCGGGCCGCTCGACGCGCGGGCAGCGTTGCCGCTGCGCGGCGTATGCTCGCTTTGGCGCTCGTGATGGAGGGCGTATCGCGCACCGAGGCCGCGCAGGCGGCAGGAATGGACCGGCAGACATTGCGCGACTGGGTGCACCGCTACAACGTGGAGGGCTTGGCCGGGCTGACTGATCGCCACGGTGATTTCGGCCCCAAGCCACGGCTCTCCCCCGAGCAGGAAGCTGTCGTCGCCAGATGGGTCCGGCGCGGGCCCGACCTGGCCGAGCATGGCGTGGTGCGCTGGCGCCGGGCTGACCTCGCGCGGGCGATCAAGACCAGGTTCGGCGTCGTGCTGGCCGAGCGCAGCATCGGCACCGTCCTGCGCCGGCTCGGCTTTCGCCGCCTGGTCCCGCGTCCGCGCCACCCCGGCCACGACGCCGCGGCGCAAGCGTCTTTCAGAGCGACTTCGCCGCCCGTGTAGACGCTGCTCTTCCAGAGCACGCCCGCGGCAAGCCGTTGGAGCTCTGGTGGCAAGACGAGGCGCGCATCGGCCAGCAAGGAACGCTCACCCGGGTCTGGGCGGACCGCGGTTCCCGCCCCTCTGCGCCGCGTGATCAGCGATATGCCTGGGCCTACCTGTTTGGCGCCATCTGCCCGGCCCGCGGCACAGGGGCCGCGCTGGTCCTGCCATTTGCAAACACGGACATGATGAACCTGCACCTGGCCGAGATTGGCGCAAACGTCACCCCTGGTGCCCACGCCGTGCTGACGATTGACGGGGCAGGCTGGCACCAAACCGGCGGCAGGCTTCGAGTGCCGGACAACATTACCCTATTGCACCTGCCACCCTACAGCCCGGAGCTGAACCCGGTCGAAAATATCTGGGCCTACCTGCGCAGCAACAAGCTCAGCAACAGCGTGTTCGACACTTACGAAGAGATCGTCGGCGCATGCTGCAACGCTTGGACCTGGCTCACCGCCCAACCAGACCGCATCACCTCAATCGGAAGCCGTGAGTGGGCGAGTGTCACTCGATAGGGCCGAGCGTATAAGAGGTTGCCCGAGGGTATAGACGCGGATGTGGCCGTTCAACCGTGTCTTACCGCCATCCCGCGAACTCGTTAGCAACGAGCGGTTTGGAATGCCGAACGCACCATGACGTTCCCGCTGAACCGTGACAGCTGCCACGTACCGGCGTTGCCGCGCGGGTCGCTAAAGTGTTTTACGGTCGGCGAAAAAAAACAGCTTCGCCGACATCCGTTACTATCCGCTC
>JACMRO010000552.1 GCA_014376425.1 Rubritepida sp. | reverse complement strand
GCCACGACGATGCGGTACAGTTCCGAGTCCTGCGGCAGGGGCTTTGCACCGCCCGGCGGCCAGATGTCTGGCCGGCTGGACCACAACCGGCGGCTGCTGCCCCCGCCATAGGCCATGACGGGGAACAGCCGGTGGCCGGGCCATTCCGCGAGCCTGTCGCTGAGTGCGGCGAAACTCAGCCGCCCGCTGCCAGGTGCTGGTCCGTGCCGCGGGTCGCCCATCCAGTTGTCCGGCGTTCGATGATCTCGGCAATCCAGTAGAGCACGATGCCCATCAGGCCTGTCGTGATGAGACCCGCGAAGACCAGCGGCACGTCGAAACGGCTGCTCGCCACCATCATCAGCCGGCCTATGCCGGCATTGGGTGCCACGCTCTCGGCGATAATAGCGCCGACAAAGGCGACGGTCACCGCGATCTTCAGCGAGGCGAAGAAATACGGCATCGCCCGCGGCAGCCCGACCTTGAGGATGATGTCGCGCGGCCGCGCGCCCAGTGCCCGCAGCACGTCCTTCAACTCGGGCTCCACCGTCGCGATCCCGGTCGCCACATTCACCACGATGGGGAAGAAGGAGATCAGGAAGGCGGTGATCACGGCGGGCCACATGCCGATGCCGAACCAGATGATCAGCACTGGCACCACCGCCACCTTGGGGATCGAATTGAAGGCGATCAGCAGCGGGTATAGACCCTTGTAGACCAGGGTGGAGCTGCCGATCGCCACGCCCAGCAGCAGCCCCGCCACGATCGCCATGCCGAACCCCGCCAGCGTGGAATACAGCGTCACCAGGCTGTCCTGCAGCAGCGGTTGCCACCAGCGCACCGCGGCGTGCCAGATGTTATGCGGCGCGGGCAGAATGAAGACCGGGATGTCGAACGCCACGCAGGCGATCTCCCAGATGCCGAACATCGCGATGATGACCAGCCAGGGCAGCAGCGTCTGCAACCGGCGGCGGCGGCGCGCGGCGGCGGCCATGGCGTTGTATCGCGCCTGCGCGCGCGCGGACATCTGGGCCATCTAGATCGTCACCTCTTCGCCGGAACGCGCGGCTGCGATGTAGCCGCGCAAATCATGCACCAGCGCCTGGAATTCGGGCGTGTAGGTGGTTTCGAGCGTCCGCGGCCGGGGCAGCGGGTTGACCCGTTCGGCGATGATGCGCCCGGGACGCGACGACATCACCAGGATGCGGTCGGCCAGAAAGACGGCTTCGCGCAGGTCATGCGTCACCAGGATAACGGTGGGCTTCTTGGTCATCCACACATTCTGCAGCACGGCCCAGAGATCCTCACGCGTGAAGACGTCTAGCGCCGAGAACGGCTCGTCCAGCATCAGCAGCGCCGGGTCGTGGATCAGCGCGCGGCACAGGCTGGTGCGCTGCTGCATGCCGCCCGAGAGCTGGTAGGGATATTTGGCGTCGAAGCCTTCCAACCCGACGAGGCGCAGCAGCTCCCGCGCGCGGGCCTCGTACATGCCACGCTGGCGCGAAAGCTTGTCGCGATGCTGCGGCGCCACCTCCAGCGGCAGCATGACGTTGGCCAGCACGCGCCGCCAGGGCAGCAGGGTGGGCGCCTGGAAGGCCATGCCGGCGATGGTCAGCGGCCCGTCCACCTCGGCCCCGGCGACGACGACGTTGCCCTCGGTGGCCGGCCACAGCCCGGTCACCAGGCGCATCAGGGTGGATTTGCCGCAGCCGCTCGGCCCCACCACGGCCACGAACTCGCCAAGCCCGACATTCATCGAGCAGCCTTCCAGCGCGAGCGTGCCGTCCACACCGCCATAGCGCATGGCGACCTGGTCGATTTCGACGAATGGGCGGGTCATCGCGGCTCCGGTGGCTGTTGCGCAGAGGAGCGCGAAACGCTGAGGCGGCGTCGTGTCATGCGGCGCTGGCGGGCGGGCGATGATCGCCCGCGAAGAGGCTACGGCGGAAGTCATGCATGACGTGGGCTCCATGCTCGGCCCCCCGGTTTAGCAACCCGACAAATGCGGCCATACCGCCGCCGACCCGGGAAAAGCGCCTGGGCCGACGCGTGTTGCCCAACTTCTATGCAATTCGCCGGTCGGCGACAGCCGGCAGGAAGTCCGCCGTGTAGAGGGCGTCGGCACGCAGCCGGTTGGGCAGGTTGTAGCTGCTCTCCACCGCCTCGATGCTGGTTTGCAGCCGTGCCATATCGACCACCGAAATGCCCTGCTGCCGGACATGATCGGTGATGACCACGCGGTCCATGTTCAGCTGGTGCCGCTCACGCTCCAGCGCCACATCGGTGAGTGGTTCCACCTGGCGCAGCACGGTCAGCATGCCTTCAGGGTCGCTCACGCTGCTGCGGAAGCCGCGGATCATCCCCGCCACCACGCCGCGCAGGCCGGCCGGGTTGCGCTCGGCAAAGGCGCGCGTGGTCAGCAGGCAGCCGCCATACAGGCTGAGGCCGAAGTCGTTGTACAGGAACACCCGTTGCGCCGCGTGGTCCATGCCGATGCCCTTCAGGGCTAGGGCCGAGGTGGTAACGAAGCCGGTGATGCCATCGACCTCGCGCCGTACCAGCAGCGGCTCGCGCAGCGCCGGCGTGACGCTCACGAAGGTGACGCGCGACGCATCGATGCCGGCGGCGCGGGCGAAGGCGGGGAAGAGCTGGCGCCCGCTATCGAAGTCGGGCGCCGCGAGCCGGCGGCCCTCCAGGTCCTTGGGCGTGCGGATCGGACCGTCGGCGCGGACGATGGCGCAGGAGGCGGCGCGATCATGCAGGATGCCCACGCAGATGATGCCGCGATCGGGATTTTCCGCCATGAAGCGGATGGCAGGGTTGATGTCGGCATAACCCACATCGTGGGTGCCACTCGCCAGCGACACCGGCACGCCGCCGCTGCCCTGGCCGCGGTCGATCTGGACGTCGACGCCGGCCTCGCGGAACCAGCCGCGCTCGCGCGCCACAAGGGCGAAGGCGTTGGGCGACTGGAACGCCCAGTCGAGTGTGATGCGGACCCGCGGCGACTGCGCCTGCGCGGCGGGCGCCAGCGCTGGCAACGCCAAGGGGGACAGCATCACGGTGCGGCGGGTGAGGGTCATGGGCAGCCTCCTGTTTCCCGCGCATTTAGCAAGCTCAGCCGAAGCTGGCCAGCAGCACGCCGGCAAGCGTGAGCAGCAGCGCCGCCGCTTCGCGCAGGCCAAACGGCTCGCCCAGCACCAGCGCCGCACCCGCCACGCCGACCATCGGCGCCAGCAGCATGGCCACGGTGGCGAAGGTGGCGGGCACGCGCTTGATGGCCTCGAACCAGGTCAGGTAGGCGAGGCCAAGCGGGATTGCGGTCATCCAGCCCATGAAGAACCAGCCCTGGCTGCTGAGTGTGCCCCAGCGCCAGGGTTCGAACAGCAGGCCCAGCAGCAGCAGCGGAGCACAGCCCAGCCCCACCTGCCAGGCGACCGACGCCACCGGCGGCAGCCCCAGCGGGGTGCGCTTGCCCCACACCGTGCCCAGCGCGAACAACACCGCCGCCCCGGTCATCAGCGCCATCCCCGGCAGCTTGGCGAGGCCGAAATCCAGTCCCCTGCCGGCGAACAGGATCGCGACGCCCGTCAGCGACAGCAGCAGCGCCGCCACGCGGCGGGCCGAAGGTGCCTCGCCCAGCACCGGCCAGGCCAGCAGTGCCGTCCAGACCGGCACGGTATAGGCCAGGATCGCGGCCTCGCCGGCGCCGAGCCATACCAGGCCGAAGGTGGCGAAGCCCATCCACGCCGTGACGTTGAGCAGGGACGCCAGCACCAGCCGCGACCACAGCCGCCGCGGCACCCGCAGCGGCACCCCGAAGGCCCAGGCGCCCAACGCGAAACCCAGGCCCGCCGTCACTCCCGCCGCGCCGCGCGCCTGCAATGGCGGCAGTTCCGTCAACAACAATTTTAGCATGGGCCAGTTGCTGCCCCAGCCGAAGGCGGTGGCGATCAGCAGCATAAGGCCGATGCGGCGGGTGCGGAGCGTGTCGATGGCCGCAGCCTATGCCAGCAGGTGGCACTGTGCACCCCCGGGGGCGCGGCGCCGAACAGCGCGCGGTGGCGGCGGGGATTGGCTTGGCTTAGTTACCACCGATTGCGGCGAATGAAGATGGCGGTCAGCGCCGGCATGCGCCGCGGCGCGGCTGCCAGGCCGCCCTTGCCGCGACGCGCCGGCACTTGGCAAACTGCAAATCGGGGGACCGCCGCGCCTTGATCTTTGCCAGCTTCGAATTCCTGTTTCTGTTCCTGCCGGTCTTCTTCGCCGTCTATTTCCTGACGCCGTTCCGGTGGCGGAACTGGCCGATCCTGATTCTGTCCTGGGCGTTCTACGCCTGGTGGCGAGTGGACTTCCTGGCCCTGCTGGTAGCGGTGACAGTCTTCACCTTTCTCGTCGCATTGCGGGTGGACGGCGCACGTCATCGCGGCGCCTGGCTGGCCTTTGGCGTGGCCGGCAATCTGGCCGTGCTCGCCTACTTCAAATACGCCAATTTCGGGGTGGAAACCTTCAACGCGCTGGGTTGGGGCACCATTCGCTGGGCCGAGATCGTGCTGCCCATCGGGCTGTCCTTTTACGTGCTGCAATCGGTGTCGTATCTGGTCGATGTGTACCGGCGCGACGTGCCGGTCAGCCGCAGCTTCGTGAACTACGCCGCCTACAAGGCGATCTTCGCGCAGCTCATCGCCGGCCCCATCGTGCGCTACGCCGAGATCGAGCAGGAGCTGAAGTCGCGCGAGCACAGCCTGGTGCTGTTTGGGGCCGGCGCCCGCCGCTTCATGGCCGGCTTCGCGATGAAAGTGGTGATAGCTGACACGCTGGCGCCGCTGGTCGATGCCGCCTTCGCCCTGCCCGCCCCCAGCGGCGGCGACGCCTGGGTGGCGGCGCTGGCCTACACGCTGCAGCTGTTCTTCGACTTCGCCGGCTATTCGGCCATGGCGGTCGGGCTGGCGATGATGATGGGCTTTCACTTCCCACAGAACTTTGCCAACCCGTATCTGTCCACCTCGATCCAGGAGTTCTGGCAACGCTGGCACATGACGCTCAGCCGCTTCCTGCGCGACTACCTGTATGTGCCGCTGGGCGGCAACCGGCGCGGCGCGGTCAGGACCTACTTAAACCTGTTGGCAACGATGGTGATAGGCGGCTTCTGGCATGGTGCGAGCTGGGCCTTCATCATCTGGGGCTGCTGGCATGGGGCGCTACTGGCGCTGCATCGGCTCTGGTCCCGCGGCGGCCACGCCCTGCCCGCCGCGCTGGGCCTGCCACTGACCTTCCTGGCCGTGCTGCTGGGCTGGGTGGTGTTTCGCGCCCCTGATCTGGGTACGGCGTGGCGGCTGTATGCCGCCATGGCCGGCGGCCATGGCTGGGGCATCAGCGACGGGCTGGCGTGGCAGATCCTGCCCGAACAATGGTGGGTACTTGCCCTGGGACTGGTGCTTTGCGCCCTGCCCGGCTTCGGCGCCTGGCTGCCCTGGCAGCGCGACCCGCAGGCGATCCGTGGCATGTGGCGGCTGGGCTGGCAGGTCGGGCCGTCGGTCGCCTTCGTCCTGGCGCTGGTGCTGTTGTATTCCCGGGCGGCGGTGCCGTTCCTTTACTTTCAGTTTTGAGGCATGGCACTGGCGATGCGGCGATCGAACATGGAAGCTTCCCCGCCCGCCCAGCCGGCATGCAGTTCTCGACCACGCTGCGGGGGTTAGGGCATGGCATTCATCGATGTGGCGAGGGCGGGTGGGCGGCGGGCGGCGATGGCGCAGGGGCTGTTCGCCCTGGCCTGGCTGGGGTTTGGCCTGTGGCAGGGGGTTGCGGCCTTGCGCGGGCCCGCGGCCCAGGCGCGGCTGGCGCCGACCCTGAATCAGGAGGCACTGCTGGCAGGGCGCACCGCGGCGGCCATCAATCACATCATGGCGCATGATCTGCCGCTGGATAGCGCGTTGCGGGGCGCCGGGGGCGTGCTGCGCTGGGGTGTATTCGGCTCCGGCGGGCCGCAAGCGCGGGTCGGTTGCGAGGGTTGGCTGTACCTGACCGAGGAGCTGCGCCCCTGGGAAGGTGCTGCCGCCGCCATGGCCGAACGCGCGGCCGGGTTGGCGCGGCTGCAACGCGCCTTGGCGGCGCGTGGCACCACCCTGATGATCGCGATCACGCCTGACAAGGCGCGGGTGCACCCCGAGCATCTGTGCGGCGCGCCGCTTTCGGCTCAGGCGCGCTCGCGCCATGCCGATTTCACGGCCTTGCTGGACCGTGCCGGCGCGGTCCGCGTCGAAATCCTGGCGCCGTTGCGCGCGGCCGGCGGTGCATTGTGGCTGCGAACCGATACGCATTGGAATGAGCGTGGCGCGGCCCTGGTGGCCGGGCTGATCGCCAATGCCGCCCGCGACCTGCGGATGGACCGACCCGGCGGCTTCCGCTCGGAGACGGCACCGCCCACGCCGGTGCCGGGCGATCTGCTACGGCTGATGAACCTGGACCGGGTGCCAGACCCGTGGCGCCCGCCGCCCGATGTGGTGGCACCGACACGCACCCTGGCGCCCCAGCCCACTGGCGGGCTTCTGGACGAAGCGGACGCGCCGCCAGCAGTGCTGCTGGGCAGCAGCTATTCGGTCAACGGCAATTTTCACGGCGCGCTGCAGCAGGCGCTGAGGCTGCCGGTAGCCAATTTTGCTGAAGCCGGCGGTGGCTTCGCCGGCGCCGCGCTGCGTTACTTCGCCAGCCCCGCCTGGCGCGAAAGCCCACCTAGGTTGATCGTGTGGGAGGTGCTGGAACGCGGGGTGGGCCAGCCGGTCAGTACCGCGGAAAGGCGCCTGCTGGAGGGGCTGCCATGAAGCCCCTGGCCGGCATCCGGGTGATCGAAATGGCGGGCATCGGCCCCGCGCCCTTCTGCGGCATGTTGCTGGCCGATATGGGAGCTGAGGTGCTGCGCATCGACCGCCCTGGCACGCCGCCGCCGGGCTGCGCTACTTCGCGAGCACCGCCTGGCGCGAAAGCCCGCCTGGGTTGATCGTGTGGGAAGAGCTGGAACGCGGGGTGGGCCAGCCGATTGGCACCGCGGAGAGGCGCCTGCTGGAGGGGCTGCCAT
>JACMRO010000551.1 GCA_014376425.1 Rubritepida sp. | reverse complement strand
GACGTGGTTGACCACGACCCCGCCATCTGGCGCGGGGTGCGTGACGCCACGTTGCTGGGTGCGGCGCCCGGGGACGCGGTGTGGCGCCTCTCTCTGCCGCCCAGCGCCGCGCCGGCGGCCTGTGCCGCGCTGGCGGGCTTCAGGCTGCTGCTGGATTGGGGCGGCGGCCTGATCTGGGTCGCGGGGCCGGCCACCGAGGCCGCGCATTCCACGGTCATAAGGGCGGCCCATGCCGGCACCTTCACGCTGTTCCGCGCGCCGGACGGCCTGCGTAGCGGCGTGCCGGTAGTCCCGGCCGAACCGGCGCCGCTGGCCGCCATCGCCGCCAGGGTCAAGGCGGCGATGGACCCTGGCGGCATCCTCAACCCCGGGCGTATCCGCGCGGGGGTCTGAACCTCAGGCGACGGTCCGGGTCTTATCGGACGGCTCGGGCGGGCGGCCTTGGTGACGGCTGAGCGGGCCGCCCGTATCCTGGCCATGCCCGCCATCTTCCAGGCGCCCGCGCGGCGCTGACGCGGCGAAGCACGGGCATCGCCGGCCAGGGCATGGAGCCTTCGTAAAGGGCATCTTTACCGCGGGGGCGTTTGGGGCGCAGCCACGGTAACGGCTGACCGGGCCGCCCACATCCTATCCATCCCGCCATCTTCCAGGCTCCCATGCGGCGCTGGCGCAGCGAAGCACGGGCGTCGACGGCCATGGCATGAAGCCTTCGTGAAAGGCCTCTTCACCTCGGCGGCGTTTGGGGCCAGGTATGTCGGCTCATGCAGACCCATTTCACCCCCGAACAGTTGCGCGACCCCGAACTGAAGGTCGCCAACCAGATCCTGCGCACCTGCGTGCATTGCGGCATGTGCACCGCCACCTGCCCTACCTTCGTCGAGCTGGGCGACGAGCTGGATAGCCCGCGCGGCCGCATCTATCTGATCAAGGACATGCTGGAGAACGGCCGCGCCGCCACTGAGCTGGAAGCGCGCCACGTCGATCGCTGCCTGAGCTGCCTCAGTTGCATGACGACCTGTCCTTCGGGCGTGAACTACATGCACCTCGTCGACCATGCCAGGCGGCATATCGAGGAGACCTACCGGCGGCCCCTGCCCGAACGCGTGCTGCGCTCGGTGCTGGCCTGGGTGTTGCCGTACCCCGCACGATTCAGGGTCGCGATGCTGGCGGCACGGCTGGGCAAGCCGCTGGCCGGACTGATCCCCGGTGCGTCGATGACGGCGCAGCGGCTGCGGGCCATGCTGCGCCTGGCGCCGGCGAGCCTGCCGCCCGCCTTGGCGGTGGTGGGGGTGCATGCCGCGCAAGGTACCCGACATGGTCGGGTGGCGCTGCTGGCCGGTTGCGCCCAGCAGGTGCTGGATCCTGAGATCAACGCCGCCACCATCCGGGTTCTGACACGCCTGGGCGTGGAGGTGGTGGTGCCGCCCGCGGCCGGGTGCTGCGGCGCGCTGGCCCACCACATGGGCCGGCACGCCGCCGCCATGGCCGCGGCGCGCGCCAACATCGCCGCCTGGGACGGGCTTGGGCTGGATGGCGTGGTCATCAACACCTCCGGCTGCGGCACCACGGTAAAGGATTATGGCTTCATGTTCCGGGACGAGCCGGAGGCCGGGGCGGCGGCGCGGATTTCAGCCATGGCGATGGACGTGACCGAGGCGCTGGAACGCTTTGGCTACGCGCCGACGCGGCCGGCGCCCGGGCTCGTCGTGGCGTATCACAGCGCCTGTTCGCTCCAGCACGGCCAGAAGATCACCACCCTGCCCAAGCAGCTGCTTGCGCGCGCCGGCTTTACGGTGAAGGAGCCGGCCGAGGGCCATCTTTGCTGCGGCAGCGCCGGCACCTACAACATCATGCAGCCCGAAATCGCCACGCGACTGCGAGCGCGCAAGCTGGCGAACGTCGCGCGTACCCGCGCCGATGTGCTGGTGGCCGGCAACATCGGCTGCCTGACCCAGCTGGCCGGGGACGCTTTGCCCACAGTACACACGGTTCAAATGCTGGACTGGATGGCCGGCGGGCCACGCCCCACAGCGCTGGCTTCTCAGGCGCTGGCGCCTGGGGTATAAAGATATTGCGGGACCCGTAGCTCAGCTGGATAGAGCGCTGCCCTCCGAAGGCAGAGGCCGAAGGTTCGAATCCTTTCGGGTCCGCCACCTAAATCATTGTCAACTCTCATTTTTCCCTTCCGCTGGCAGGAGTTCTTGTCCGTGGCGGACAATGATTCCTGCGGGTTTGCTGTGATGAGAGTGTGATAGCCTTTTAAAGGCGGACAATTCATTAACGGATTACCGGCTACTGGGCAGCGGGTGACTACCGCCGTAGTCGTGGGGCAGAGAACCCT
>JACMRO010000050.1 GCA_014376425.1 Rubritepida sp. | reverse complement strand
CGGTCAAGGCAGCGACGCGGGCATGGCCGGTGTAGCTGCCGCGCGAAAACCCCTGCAGGTAATGCACCGAGCCGGGCTGGACCAGGCTGCCGGTCGCCCGGTTGACCAGGCAATGCGCCGCGGTCAGCACCCGGTCGGGCGCGATCAGCACGCCGGTGCAGCGGCCGCCGGGCTCGGTCTGCACCCGGCCCAGCGCTGCCCAGGGCATGGCACGAGCGTCCACCGCCACGCGACGTTCCGCGTGGCCCAGCCCGGGCAGCGTGCTGCGCGGAACGACCGGCTCGCGCGCCGCCGCCGCACCCGCCGCCAGCAGCAGTGCCGCGATCAGCCGCACAGCATCTCGTCCACGAAGGCGGGCACCAGGCGGGTTGCAGGGCCCTGGCGGCTATCCGTAAAGCGGCCGCCGGAGGCTTCGAGGTTCAGTTCCAGGCTGCGCGCCCCGGGCGGCAGCCGACCGACCAGGCCTGCCGCGGGATGCACAGTGCCGGAGGTGCCGATGGCAACAAACAGGTCGGCCTGCCCGACCGCGGCCAGGATGCGCGGCATGGCCATCGGCATCTCGCCGAACCACACGATGTCGGGCCGCAGCGCGGGCTGGCTGCAGCCCGGGCAAGGGGTGCCGCGTGGCATACCACCCGTCCACGCGTGCACCGCTTCACAGGCGGTGCATCGCGCCCGGGCCAGCGCGCCATGCATCTGCACCATGCGTCGGCCGCCGGCGCGGGCGTGCAGGTCGTCGACGTTCTGCGTCACCAGCAGGAATTCGCCCGGCCATTCGCGGTCCAGCCGCGCCAGCGCGTGATGCGCTTCGTTCGGCTCGACCTCCGCCAGCTGGGAGCGGCGTGCATCGTACCAGGCCAGCACGGTGTCGGGGTCACGCGCGAAGGCCTCGGGCGTTGCCAGGTCCTGCGGGCGGAGGCTGGCCCACAGCCCGTTCGCGTCGCGGAAGGTCGCCAAGCCGGATTCCGCGCTGATGCCGGCGCCGGTCAGGACGACGATCCCAAGATCGGAGCGCGGGCGAGCGCCGGGGTACAAATCGGCGCGCGGGCGCACATCAGGGTTCAATGCGGCGCGCGGGCGCCCGCCGGTTGAACCGCCAGGTCGATGGTGATGCTGCCGGCGCGTTCGAAGACCAGCGTCAGCGGCACTCGCCCGCCCACTTCCAATGGCTGGGTCAGGCCAATCAGCATGATGTGCAGCCCGCCGGGTGCAAGGCTGATCGCGCCGCCCGCCGGCAGCGCGATAGCTTCGAGCTGGCGCATGCGCATGATGTCGCCGTCGCGGGTCATGCTGTGCAGCTCGGCCCGGCCGGCGGCGGGAGTGCTGGCTGACAGCAGGCGGTCATCCGCACCGGTGTTCCGGATGGTGACGAAGCCTGCCCCCTGGCCGCCGGCGCCCGCGGCCCGGGTCCATGGTGACTCAATCGTGATGGTCGGCTGCGCCATGGCAAGAGACGGCAGCAGCGCGACCGCGAGAAGAAGGCGGCGGTTCATCGTATCGGTCTCCTAAAGTACTGTAATCACCGCATCGCTGCGGGCAGGCGAGCGTCCGGGCCGCCGGAGTTGACGGCACCGCGCGGCGGTATCACGCCGCCAGTTCGTACTCCACCTCGGGCACGTAATGCGCAGCTTCCTTGCCCAACAGCGAGGAGAACAGCACAAAGCTTTCCACCCGCACCGGCTCGGCGCGGAAGAGATTGTGATGCTGAACGTATTCGACCAGCTTCTGCGGCGCCACCGCATCAGTCCGCGCCAGGGTGACGTGCGGGGTGAAGCGGCGGCGCTCGCTGGGCAGACCGATACGCTGCAGGGCGGTCTCTATCTTGTTCTGCAGGTGGGTCAGTGCGTCGCGGCGGTCGGCGGTGACGTGCAACGACTGGATGCGGCCCTGCTTCTCGAAGGTGCCCAGGCCGTGCAGCGACAGTTCAAACGGCCGGGCGCGAATGGACGCCAAGGCTTCGTCGACCTCCTCGGCCTGCCAGTTCTGCACCTCGCCAATGAAGCGCAGGGTCAGGTGGTAGTTGTCGGGCCGAATCCAGCGGGCGCCGGGGATGCCTGTGGCGATGGCGGAAATCTGCTCGGTCAGCTCGCCCGGCAGGGCCAGGGCCACGAAAAGACGCAGGGGCATGCGCAGGCTCCCATCGATTCGCCGACCATATTGCCCGTCAGGATCGGATGCGGTCCAGCAGGGTTTGTGTGACGGGCAACATGCGGCGAACCATTTCGGCCACGCCGGCGGGGTTGGGGTGGATGCCGTCGGGCTGGTTCAGCGTAACATCACCGGCGACGCCTTCCAGCAGGAATGGGTAGAGGATGATGCCAGGCCGCTCGGCTGCCAGGGTGGTGTAAATGCTGGCGAATTCCCGGCCATAATCGGCGCCCAAATTAGGCGGCGCCAGCATGCCGGCCAGCAGGACCGGGATGTTCCGTGCCGCCAGCCGGTCCAGGATGCCAGCCAGATTGGCACGGCTGTTCGCCGGCGGCAGGCCGCGCAGCCCGTCATTGCCGCCCAGTGCCACCACCGCCGCCTGCGGGTTTTCCGCCAGTGACCAGTCGATTCGCGCCAGCCCGCCCGCGGTGGTGTCGCCCGAAACGCCGGCATCGATCAGCCGGACCTGCCTCCCCGACGCCTCCAGGGCGGCCTGCAGTCGCGGCACCAGCCCCTGGCCGGGCGGCAAGCCGTAACCCGCGGTGATGCTGTCGCCCAGCATCAGCACCCGCACGGGGGTCTGCGCCAGTGCCGGTAACACGGCGAAACCTGCCATGGCCTTTCCCAGCGCGACGCGGCGCCCATATCTCGCACCCATGGACATTTCGCCACAAACTCCCGCGCTGCCGGCGCAAAGCGCTTTGATAGAAGCGCATGACCTGCAGTTCGAAGTGGTGGGGGCGGCCGGGCGCGTCAACATCCTGCGTGGCGTCGATCTGCGCATCGGCGCCGGCGAGGTGGTGGGGGTGGTCGGGCCTTCGGGGTCGGGCAAGACGTCGCTGCTGATGCTGCTGGCGGGGCTGGACCGGCCGACCGGCGGCGCGTTGACCGTGGCCGGGCATGCACTGGCGGGCATGGATGAGGATGCGCTGGCGCGGTTCCGGCGCGACGAGGTGGGCATCGTATTCCAGGGCTTCCACCTCGTGCCGACGATGACCGCGCTGGAGAACGTCGCCATCCCGCTGGAATTCGCCGGCGCCGCAGATGCCTTCGAGCGGGCCGAAGCGGCGCTGGGCGCGGTCGGACTCGGGCACCGGGTGGGCCATTACCCCGGGCAGCTTTCCGGCGGCGAGCAGCAGCGCGTGGCGGTGGCCCGGGCCTTCGTCGCCCGCCCCCGACTGATCCTGGCGGATGAGCCGACCGGCAACCTGGACCGCACGACCGGGACCCAGGTGATGGAGCTGCTGTTCGACCTGCGCGAAAAACTTGGCACAACGCTGGTGCTGATCACGCATGACCCCGCACTGGCGGCGCGTTGCGACCGGGTGCTGCGGATGGAGGATGGCCGGTTGGTGGCGGATGAAGCGCTGGTGACGGCGCAGTGAGCAACCTCTGGCTCGGCCTGAAGCTGGCCCGGCGGGAGTTGCGCAGCGGCACCCGCGGCTTGCGCATCGTGCTGGCGTGCCTGGCGCTGGGGGTGGCCGCCATCGCCGCCGTGGGCTCCTTGCGGGCCTCCATCCAGGCCGGGCTGCAGGCCGATGGGGCGCGCCTGCTGGGCGGCGATTTCGAGATCCGCGGCGGCTACCAGCCAGTGCCGGCCGAGGCTGTGCAATGGGCCACCAGCCGCGGCGCCACCGCCTCCGCCGTGCTGCTGACCCGCGCCATGCTGGTCGCGCCATCGGGCGAGCGCACGCTGGTCGAGCTCAAGCTGGTCGACCAGGCCTACCCGCTCTACGGCGCGCTGCGGCTCGATCCCGGGACGCCAGGGGGCGGGGTTCAGCGGGGCACGGTGGCGGTCGAACCCGCGGTGATCGAGCGCCTGGGCTTGCGCATCGGCGACGAGGTCCGGCTGGGCGAGGCGCGGCTGCGCCTGACAGCCACGATCGCCGAGGAACCGGACAAGGTCGCATCCCCCACCATCTTCGGCCCCCGGGCGATGATCCGGCTGGACGATCTGGCGGCGACGCAGCTGGCCCAGCACGGCAGACTGATCAACAACGAGGTGCGCTTCCGCCTGCCCGAGGGCACCGATGCGGTCGCTTTTACCCGCGACCTGCGGGCGGCCTTTCCACAGGCGCCCTGGCGGCTGCGCATGGCCAACCAGGCCGAGCCGGGGGTGAACCGCTTCCTCGACCGCGCGGCGTCCTTCCTCACCCTGGCCGGGCTGACCGCGTTGCTGGTCGGCGGCATCGGCGTGGCGACCGGCGTGCGGGCCTGGCTGGAGGCGCGGGGGCGGACCATTGCCACGTTGCGCTGCCTGGGCGCGCCGGCCGGCGCGATATTCGCGACCTATTTGTGGCAGGTGCTGGCCCTGGCGGTGCTGGGCACGGTGATCGGCCTGGTGGCGGGCTTCGGGCTGACGGCACTGGCGGCGCAAGCGCTGTCGGGCGTACTGCCGGTGCCGGCGGTACTGGTGCCCTACTGGGCGCCGCTCGGCCTCGCCGCGCTCTACGGCATGCTGACGGCGCTGGCCTTCTCGCTCTGGCCGTTGGGGCGGGCGCGGGAGATTCCCGGCGCTGCCTTATTCCGCGACAGCTTCGCCCCTGCCCGGGCCTGGCCGCGCTGGCCGCTGGTGGCGCTGAACGCTGCGAGCGTGCTCGCGCTGGTCGGGTTGGTCGTTCTGACGGCGGAGCAGCCGCTCTTCGCCCTGTGGTTCTGCATGGGCGCCGCCGCCGCGCTGGCGCTGTTCCGCCTCGGCGCCACGGCGCTGATGGCGCTCGCGCGCCGTCTGCCGCGGCTGCGCCGGCCATCGTGGCGGCTGGGGCTGGCCAATCTGCACCGGCCCGGCGCACCCACGCCCATCATGGTGGTGGCGCTGGGCATCGGCCTGACCACGCTCACCGCCATCGCGCAGATCCAGGGCAACCTGACCCGCGCCATCACCAACGAAATGCCCGACGCCGCGCCGAACTTCTTTTTCATCGACATCCAGCCCGCCCAGGTGCCGGCTTTCGACGCCCTGCTGCGCGGCAACCCGGCAGTGACCGAGATGCGGCGCGTCCCCAGTCTGCGCGCCCGGGTGGTCAGCGTCAAAGGCGTGCCGGCCGACCAGGTGCGGGTGACGCCGGATTCCGCCTGGGCGCTGAACGGCGACCGTGGCCTGACATACACCGGCGCCATGCCGGCCGATACGCGGCTGACCGCCGGCGCCTGGTGGGCTGCCGATTACCGTGGCCCGCCGCTGGTCTCATTCGACGCCGCCATCGCCGCCGGCTGGGGCGTGGGCGTGGGCGATGAGATCGGCGTGAACGTGCTGGGCCGCGACGTGACGCTGACCATCGCCAACCTGCGCCAGGTGGCATGGCGAGGGCTGGGGCTAAACTTCACCCTCATCGCCTCGCCCGGGTTGCTGGAGACGGCGCCGCATACCCACATCGCGACTGTGCGTAACGCGGCCGGCGCGGATTCCGCAGTGCTGCGCCAGGTGACCGACGCCTTCCCCAACGTCAGTGGCGTGCGGGTGCGAGAGGTGCTGGAAGGGGTGGCGGCGCTGCTTGGGCGGGTATCCGGCGCACTAACCGCGACCGGCAGCGTCACCCTGCTGGCGGGCATGCTGGTGCTGGCCGGGGCAGTCGCCGCCGGTCAGGGGCGGCGGGTGCGCGAGGCGGTGGTACTGAAGACCGTGGGCGCCACGCGCGGCCAGATCCGCAGCGCCTTCCTGGTCGAATTCGGGGTGCTGGGCCTGGCGGCAGGCGGGGTGGCGGCGGCGGCCGGCCCCGCCGCCGCCTGGGCCGTCACCCGCT
>JACMRO010000550.1 GCA_014376425.1 Rubritepida sp. | reverse complement strand
CCTGCACCTGGCCGAGATCAGCCGGATGGTCAGCCCGGGCCGGCATGCGGTGCTACTGCTCGACCAGGCCGGCTGGCATCTCTCGGGCGAGGTCGCCGTGCCCGACAACATCACCCTGCTGCCGTTGCCCGCAAAATGCCCAGAGCTGAACGTGATGGAGAACGTCTGGCAGTTCATGCGCGACGACTGGCTGTCAAACCGGGTCTTTCGGGATTGCGACGATATTGTCGGACACTGCTGCCACCACTGAAACCGCTTCATCGATCAGCCTTGGTGCATCATGTCCATTGGCATGCGCGATTGACGCATCGGTTCCGATCAGCGGAGTTGGTATGAATGGCGAGTTCGAGCGCGCGCCGCTCTCCGTCGGCCGCGCCTTCGGGCAGATCACCGCCGCCGCCGACCAGTTCCTCGCCCGGCTGGACCAGGCCATTGGCCTGTCCAACGCCCTGGCCCGCGCCCTCCCCGGCGCCGCCCGCGTGCTGGATGGCATGCGCCACGGCTATGGCCTGGTGCTCCCCTCCGAGCAGGAGGCCGACCGCCGCGCCCACCCATGGATGGCTCGCGTTTTGCGGGGTTTCCCTACGCGGTTGCTGTCGCGCATGATGAGTCGGAACCGGCACCGGAGACGCGACCATGACCTTCCTGCTAAGACGTCGGCACACCGCAACACTCGCCGCGACTGTCCTCGCGGGCGAGGCCCGGGCCCAGGATGCGCCGCGTGGCCCGCTGCGCCTGATCGTCCCGCAGCCCCCCGGTGGTGCCGCCGACGCGCTGGCCCGGCTGTTGGCCGAGCCGATGAGCCGCACACTTGGACAATCCATCATCGTGGACAATCGCGGCGGCGCGAATGGCGCGGTGGCGGTGAACGCCCTGAAGTCCATGCGCAACGACGGCAGCGCTATCTTGCTCGGCGGCGTCTCCCTGTTCAGCTTCAACCCGAACCTCTACTCTAACCTTCCCTACGACGCGGCGCGCGACTTCACCTATATCGCGCCAGTAGTGGAGACTGCGCTTGTCCTAATCGCCAGCCGGCGCAGCGGCCTCACCTCCGTGGCGCAGCTCGTCGAGCGCGCCCGTGCCGAGCCCGAGCGGCTTACCTATGCGAGCGTTGGCATTGGCAACTCCACCCACCTGTCCATGGAAATGCTCACCGACACGGCCGGCGTGCGGATGACGCACGTGCCTTTTAACGGGTCGGCCACCTCGATGACCAGCGTGTTGACCGGCGAGACCGACTGCATGGTCATCCCGCTCAACACGCCGCTGCCGCATATCCAGGCCGGCACGCTGGTGCCCCTGGCGGTGCTGGGCAGTTCCCGTGCGGCGGCCCTGCCGGATGTACCGACGCTCAAGGAGACCGGGTTCGAGGGGCTGGTGATGCCGACCTGGTACGCCATCGTTGGCCCCGCCGGCATGCCGGCGGGTGTGGTGGAGCGCATCAACGCCGCCGTGCGTACCGCCGTGGCCGATGCTGATACGGCCCGCAAGCTGCGCGAGGGCTACCTGGAACCGATGACCGGCAGCGCGCAGTTCGTCCGTGAAAGCGTGGAGACAGATAGTGCCAGATGGGGGGCCTTCATCCGCCGCCGCAACCTCCGGGTGGAGTAGCAGCGCATGCCCAAGCCAATCCGCCGCCTGCCGCCCGCCCGCGCCATGATCACGGCGCCACAGCCCGAGGCGGTGGAGGCCGGCACTGCCATCCTGCGCGCCGGCGGCAACGCGCTCGACGCCGTCATTGCTTGTGCGCTCACCCAGGGCGTCGTGGACCCGATGATGTGCGGCCTGGGCGGGCTGGGCGTGCTGCACCTGCTGGACCCGGCGCGTGGGGTACACACGGTAATCGACGGGCTTTCGGTTTCGCCGTTGGCCTGCCGCGCCGACATGTGGGCCGATCGCTTCGAGGGCGATTGCCCGGACGGCTTCGGCTACATCGTGCGGGACAACCTGAACGAGCTCGGCCACGGTTCGGTGACGGCGCCCGGCATCCTGCGCGTCCTGGGACAGGCACATACTCAGTACGGCCGTGCGGGCTGGGCCTCGCTATTCGACCCCGCGATTGGCCACGCCGAGGAGGGCTGGCTGGTCCGCCCGCATGTGGCCACAATGTTCTACCTCGACGAGCGGGCCTACGGCCGCCGCAGCTACCTCGACAAGTTAGCCTTCACCGGGGACGGAAAGCGCATCTACGTCCGCCCGGACGGCATGCCCAAGCGCCTGGGCGAACGTGTGCTCAACCCCGACCTCGCGGCCACGCTGCGCCTGATCGCGCGCGAGGGCGCCGAGACGTTCTATACCGGTGAGCTGGCGCGCCGTATCGCCGACGACATGGCGCGGCACGATGGCCTGCTGACGCTGGAGGACCTCGCCGCTTACGTGCCGGAGGTACGCGAGCCGTTGCAGGTGAGTTACCGTGGTCGGACCGTCGCCGTACCGCCACCACCCGCCGGCGGGATCATGATCGCCGAGATGCTGCGCATCCTGGAGCGCTTCGACCTGGTGGCTCTGGGGCACAACAGCGCCGCTTACATCCAGGTGGTCGCGGAGGCGATGAAGCTCGCGGGACGCGACAAGGAGCGCCATATCGGCGATCCGCGCTTCATCGTTCCGCCGCTGGCACGGCTGCTCTCCGACGCCTATGCCGACGAATGCGCGGCCGGCATCCGGGCCGGCGAGCGCACGCCGCTGCCGCGTGTCGGGGCGGAACCGAAGCATACCACCACCGTGTCCTGTGTGGACTCGGACGGGATGGTGGTCTCGCTCACTCACACGCTTGGCCTGCCCTCGGGCGTCATCCCGCCAGGCACAGGCTTCATGCTGAATGGCGGTATGAACAGCTACGATCCGCGGCCGGGCCGCGCGGCATCGATCGGCCCCGGGCGGCGGCGCTTCTCCACCATGTCGCCCTTGATCGTGCTGGATGGTGGGACGCCGGTGGCAACGCTGGGCGCGCCGGGCGGCGCCTGGATCACGATCGCGCTTACCCAGGTGCTACTGAACCTGCTCGACTGGGGCATGGGCATGCAGGAGGCGATCTCGGCGCCGCGCTTCTCGGCCACATCGGACGCCATCGACATCTCCAACCGGATCCCGCGCGAGACGCAGCGCGCGGTGGAGGCGATGGGCTACGAAGTCAGGCGCTCGCCTGCCAGCTATCCATTCGGGGGCGTGCACGGCATCGCGATGTGGGACGGCGTACTGGATGGCGGCGCCGATCCACAGCGTGATGGCTTGGCGACGGGGATTTCGTAAGGCTGCACGCAAGACATGGCCCATAGCCAGGTCGCTGCGAAGGCGCCTATGAATATGTCCAGATCGGGACTGATACCCTCATAGGGGACATGGAGCTGCCGTTGCCGGCCCACCTCGTTTCGCTGCCCTCCCATCGTCGCCCGTCTGTGTCACCGGCGCCCGCCACCCCTTCCGACATCCTCGATATCAGTCGCTTTGCCGGGCCGAACCGCCGTCCCCTGAGCGGGCCGGGCCTGCGGATATTCCTGGTCAATGCCGACCTTTGGGCCATGCCCGAGGCCGAGCGCCTGCTCGTGCTCGGCCTGCCTTCGCGCTCCACCTTCTACGCCTGGGTCAAGGCCGCCCGCGCCCAGGCCGAACTCATCCTACCCGCCGATGTGCTGATCCGCAGCTCGGCCGTGCTCGGCATCCAAAAAGCCTTGCAGATCTTGCACATCAGCGAGGCCGAAGGCGTGGCTTGGATGCGCGGGCCGCACCAAGCCTGGCTGGAACCGGCTTTCTCGACCCGCGCGGCCACCAGTTCGTAGGGCCCGAGCTTTAGGACCCGACCAGCCACGCGGCGTCGCAGGCCCTCGGCGAGAATGTGCCTACCACTGATGCGGCGGGGCTGATCTATGATAGCCTTCGCCACCGCGGTGGTATCTGCGTAGTCGCCTAACAGCCACGGCAGATCAACGGGATGGTGCAAGCGAGCGTTACGACTGGCCTGCTGCCGGTTCGATGGACACCGAGTTTAGCTTGCCTGTGCCAGCGCCTCGAAATCCATAGGGCTGAGATAGCCTATGGTCGAGTGTCGCCGCCTTGGGTTGTAGAAGCGCTCAATGTAGTCGAACACATCGGCGCGGGCCTGGTCGCGGGTGCGGTAGATGCGGCCGCGGATCCGCTCGGTCTTCAGCGATGAAAAGAAGCTCTCCATCGCCGCATTGTCCCACACATTGCCCGACCGGCTCATCGAGCAGGTGACGCCCAATTCGGCCATAAGGCGCTGAAACTGCTCACTGCTATACTGCTTGGGTTCAATCGGTCGTCGCAACATCAGGTTGAGCCGAGCGTAGCGCCCGGTCAAACATCTCGGCTGGCGTTCGCCACCCAAGCGTCTTCCGTGGCCTGTCAT
>JACMRO010000549.1 GCA_014376425.1 Rubritepida sp. | reverse complement strand
GTGGGGGCCCGCACGGGCTACGTCCGGCTGGTCATCTCGCCGGGCTACGGCTACCCCGGCATCGTGATCGCGGTGCTGGCGGCCTTGCATCCGCTGGCGGTGGTGGCGGCGGCCGTGTTCGTGGCGGGCGTGCTGGTGGGTGCCGACAGCATGAGCCGCGCCATCAATGTTCCGACGTACATCGCCGACGTCATCGTCGCCGCCTCGCTGATCTCGGTGCTGGTGGCGACCATGCTCACTCAATACAAACTGAAGAAATGACCCCCACGCTTGTCACTTCGTGGACTGCGCTGCCCCCCGATCGGGGTTCGGTCGCCTTGGGGCGGCCCGGCGGCGACCGCGCATGACCGAAGTCCTCGACCTGCTGCTCAACGCGCCGTTCTGGGTTGCGGTGCTGCGGATCGCCACGCCTCTGATTTTCGGCACCCTCGGCGTGCTGCTGTGCGAGCGGGCCGGCGTGCTGAACCTGGGCATCGAAGGGATCATGGTGGCCGGCGCCTTCAGCGGCTGGCTGGCGGTGTTCCTGGGCGCGCCGCTGTGGGGCGGCGTGGCGGTGGCGGCGCTGACCGGCATGGCATTCGGATTGCTGCACGCGTGGCTCACGGTGGGCCTGGCGCTGTCGCAGCACGTCACCGGACTGGGCATCACGCTGCTGGCCACCGCCCTCTCCGCTTACGGCTACCGCGTCAGCTTCCCGAAGGTGAGCGCGCCGCCGACGGTGACGCCTTTCGCAGCGATGGACTGGCTGCCGATCCCGGTGCTATCGGCGCAGACCCCGCTCACGTTGCTGGCGCTGGCGCTGGTGCCGCTGCTGGCCTGGCTGATCTACCGCACGCCGGCCGGCCTGGCGCTGCGCATGGTCGGCGAAAATCCGCAGGCGGCCGAGGGCCAGGGCATCCCCGTGGCGCCGACGCGCACCGCCGCCATCGTCGCCGGCTCGGCCCTGATGGGCGTGGCCGGCCCCTTCCTCACCCTGTCGGCCTTCAACGCCTTCTTCTTCAACATGGTCAACGGCCGCGGCTGGATCTGCGTGGCGCTGGTGGTGTTCGCCAGCTGGCGGCCCGGCAAGGCCCTGCTCGGCGCGCTGCTGTTCGCATTCTTCGACGCGCTGCAGCTGCGGCTGCAGCAGTCAGGCGCCGCGGTGCTGCCCTACCAGGTGTACCTGATGCTGCCCTATGCGCTGTCGATCCTGGCGCTGGTGCTGGTGGCGAGAAAGGCGGCCTATCCGCAGGCGCTGATGCAGCCGTACCGGAAGGGGGAGCGCTGAACCATTGACCCGTGCAAGTCACCCCAGCCCGCGTGCTCCGACAGGCCGGAACTGAAGGGGAAACTGCAATCCAGCAGCTGGGCAAGAACGATATGCGTATGGACACGCTCAGCACGGCCCCTCCTCCGATTGACAGCGCAGCAGGTCGCGTATAAACTTGTTGATACATCCCGTTCCGGGTCATCATGACAACAGCAAGCATCAAGGCGCAGCAGACCATCCAGGAATGGGGTAACGGATTGGCCGTCCGGCTCACCGCCCCGATCGCCCGGGCCGCGCGGCTAGCCCAAGGCACCAGCGTGAGCGTCGAAGTGGTCGACGAGGGCGTGCTGCTGCGGGTGACCGGTAAGCCCAAGCTCACCCTGGCGCAAAAACTCAAGGCGTTCGATCCTGTCAAGCATGGTGGCGAAGTCGCCGAATCGGGCCGCGTGGGCGCCGAGATCTTCTGATGGCCGCATCCGCACGGTGGGTACCCGATCGGCGGGACATCATCTGGATCGACTTCAATCCGCAGGTCGGGCAAGAGATGAAGGACCTTCATCCCATGCTGGTGCTGTCACCCAAGGCATTCAATGAGCGGACCAGCCTGGTGATCGGCCTGCCGATGACCACCGCCGTTTCCAACGAGGGCAATCCCTTCGCGATCAAATTCGCCGGACTCAAGGGGATGGCCAGCTACGTGCTGGCGCACCAGCCGAAGTCACTGGACTGGTGTCGGCGCGGCGCCCGGCCCCACCCCTGGAAGCAATTGCCGCCGCACGTTTTTGCGGAAAGTTGCGAAACCCTGAACCAGATCATCGCCATCGGCGCCTGAAACAAAAGTCATGCTCGACCTCCTCATCACCAACGCCACCCTCCCCGACGGCCGTACCGGCATGTCGGTGGCCGTGCAGGGCGGCAAAATCACCGGAGTGACGGCGGGGCGGCAGGCGCCGGCGACAGAGACCATCGACGCCGCCGGCTATCTGCTGACGCCGCCGTTTTGCGACCCGCACTTTCACATGGACGCGACCCTGAGCTACGGGCTGCCACGCATCAATGAAAGCGGCACCCTGCTGGAAGGCATCGCGCTGTGGGGCGAGCTGAAACCCCAGCTCAAAGCCGAAGACATGATCGCGCGCGCCCTGGCGTATTGCGACTGGGCGGTGGCGCGCGGCCTGCTGGCAATCCGCAGTCATGTCGACACCAGCGACGCCAGCATGCTGCCGGTGGAAGCGCTGCTGGAGGTG
>JACMRO010000049.1 GCA_014376425.1 Rubritepida sp. | reverse complement strand
CCGGCGGCGAGGCGGCGGTGCTGGAAGCCGCCGCCCGCCCGGTGGACTGGGGCATGGCGGCCATCGTCGGCGCGGGGGGCCTGGCGTCGACATTGGCCGCGCTCAAGCACGGCGGCACGCTTGCGATCGCCAACAAGGAAAGCCTGGTCTGCGCCGGCCCTATCGTACTGGACGCGGCGGCGGCCAGCGGCGCCACACTGCTACCTGTCGATTCGGAGCATAACGCCATTTTCCAGGCGCTGCACGGCGCCGCGCCCGACAGTATCGAGAAGATCATTTTGACTGCGTCCGGCGGGCCATTCCGCAACGCCACCATGGCCGAGATGCGCGCCGCCACACCTGAACAGGCGGTGGCCCATCCGGTCTGGTCGATGGGTGCGAAGATATCGGTCGACAGCGCGTCGATGTTCAACAAGGGGCTTGAGTTGATCGAGGCCGCCCGGCTGTTTCCGGTCACTCCCGACCAGCTGGACGTGCTGATCCACCCGCAATCGGCGGTGCACGGGCTGGTACAATATCGCGACGGTTCGCTGCTGGCGCAGCTGGGCAGCCCCGACATGCGCACGCCCATCGCGCATGCCCTGGCCTGGCCCGCACGGATGCATGTGGACGTGCCGCGGCTTGACCTCGCGGCGCTAGCCCGGCTGGAATTCGCCGCGCCAGACCCCGTCCGCTTTCCCGCCCTGCGGCTGTGCCGGGCGGCGCTGGTGGCGGGGGGCGGCGCCCCGTGCGTGCTGAATGCCGCGAATGAGGTCGCCGTGGCGGCATTCCTGGCGCGCCGCCTGGGCTTTCTCGATATCGCCGTGGTCGTGGAGGAGACGCTCGCGGCGCTCGGCCATCTGGCCGTGCCGGACCTGGCTGCGGTGCTGGATGCCGACGCGCAGGCCCGTGCCTATGCCATGCGCATTGCCGCGGGGCGGGCGGCGGCGTAGTCAGGCGCCATGCTGGATTTCCTGCCTGAATTCGCCCGCACGATCCTGGCCTTCCTGGCCGTGCTGGGCGTGCTCATCTTCATTCATGAGATGGGCCACTACCTGGCCGCGCGTTGGCGTGGCGTGCATGTCGACGCATTCTCGATCGGCTTTGGCCGGGCGATCACCAGCTGGACGGACAGCCGCGGCTGCGAATGGCGCATCGCCTGGATCCCGCTCGGCGGCTACGTCAAGCTACACGGCCAGAACGAGCCTGGCGAAGCCGATCCGGCGGCGGTGCTGCGGCCGGGTGAGACCTTCCACGACAAGCCGGTGCGCGACCGCGCCATCGTCGTCGCTGCCGGCCCGGTGGCCAATTTCCTGCTGGCGATCCTGCTCTTCGCCGGGCTGTTCGCGACCTATGGCCGCCCAATGGGGCAGACCGCCATTGGTGCCGTAGCCGTGGGGTCCCCCGCGGAAGCCGCCGGGCTGCAGCCGGGCGACGAGATCGTGAGCCTGGACGGCAACCGGGTGGCGCGGTTCGATCAGTTGCAGCGCTATATCCAGCCCCGCGCCGGCCAGCCGGTCGCGGTGGCGGTGACGCGCGATGGGCGTGACCTGACCGTCAATATCACCCCCGCCACCCGCCCCGGCAGCGAATCGGGGCCGATCGGCGTGCTGGGCGTGCAGGGTGGCGGCGCGCGGTTCGAACGGCTCGACCCGGCCAGCGCGCTGGCAGCCGGCGCGGCGCAAACCTGGGATGTCAGCTCGCAGACGCTGGTGGGCATCTGGGAGATGCTGACGGGTCAGCGATCCGCCCGTGACCTGGGCGGTCCGATCAAGATCGCCGAGGTTTCCGGTGAGGCCGCGAGCCTGGGCATTGTGCCCCTGATCAACCTGATGGCGTTGCTGTCGGTATCGCTCGGGCTGCTCAACCTGTTCCCGATTCCCTTGCTCGATGGCGGCCACCTGATGTTCTACGCGGCCGAAGCGCTGCGCGGCCGCCCGTTGCCGGCACGTGCGTTGGAATACGGGTTCCGCGCTGGTTTCGCGGTGCTGATCGGGCTGTTCGTCTTCGCCACCTGGAACGACATCGCGCATGGCAGTATCGGCCGTTGGGTCGCGGGTCTGGTGGGGTGAAGGTGCCTTGTCTATGGTCCGCCGGCTGAACCCTGGGATATGCAAGTCTTGAACACCACGCTCCGCGCCATGCTGATGGCCTCGGCCTGCCTCCTGCCCATGCTGCCGGCGGTGGCGGATGCGCAAGCGCGCCGGGCGGCACCGCGCGCGGCGCCTGAGGCGGGGGGCGCCGTCGCCGCCGTCGAGGTCCGAGGCAACAACCGAATCGATGCCGACACCGTGCGCAGCTACATGCTGATCCAGCCCGGCGACAATTACGACGGCGACCGGGCCGACCGCTCGCTCCGCAGCCTGTTCGCCACCGGGCTTTTTCGCGATGTCAACATCGCCCGGGACGGGTCGCGGCTAATCGTCACTGTGGCGGAGAATCCGGTGGTCAACCGGGTGCAATTCGAGGGCAACCGCCGGCTGTCAGACGACACGCTGCGGCCAGAAGTGCAGATGCGCGCCCGCGGCGTATTCACCTCGCAGCTAGCGCAGGCCGACCGGCAGCGAATCCTGGACCTCTATGCCCGCCGCGGGCGTTTCGCAGCGCGCGTCGAGCCCAAGATCATCCAACTCGACCAGAACCGCGTCGACGTGGTCTACGAAATCACCGAGGGCGATGCCGCGCTGGTCAGCCGGATCAATTTCGTTGGCAACCGGAACTATTCCGACACCAGGCTGCGGGATGTGGTGGCGACGCGCGAACAGGCCTTTTACCGCTTCTTCAGCACGTCGGACACGTTTGACCCCGACCGGCTGAGCTTCGACCGAGAATTGCTGCGCCGATACTATCTGCGCAACGGATTCGCCGATGTGGAGATTGGCAATGCGGCGGCCGAGCTGGCGCCGGACCGTTCCAGCTTCTTCATCACCTACAATGTGAATGAGGGGCCGCGTTATCGCTTCGGCACCATCGCGGTGAACAGCACTGCCTTCCCGGGGCTGGACACGGCAGCGCTTCGCTCGCGGCTGGAGATGCGGGCAGGCGACTATTACGATGGCGACCTCATCGAGCGTTCGACACAGGCGATCGCCGATTCGGCCAATCTTCGCGGCTACCCCTTTGTCGATGTGCAGCCGCAAATCGAGCGCAACCGCGAGAACAACACCATCGCCATCACCTTCCAGGTGGCTGAGGCACCGCGGGTGTTCATCGATCGCATCGACATTGCCGGCAACACCCGCACCCAGGACCGGGTGATCCGGCGTGAATTCCGTATCGCCGAGGGCGATGCGTTCAACGCCGCGCAGATCCGCCGCTCGCGCGATCGCATCCGCAATCTGGGCTATTTCAGCGACGTGCAGGTGAATTCATCGCCTGGCGCGCAGCCTGACCGCGCCATCATCACGACGCAGGTGCAGGAACGCGCCACAGGCGAGGTCAGCATAGGCGGTGGTTATTCGACAGACGCCGGCTTCCTGGCCGATTTCGGCCTGCGCGAACGCAACCTGCTTGGAACCGGTCTCGATACGCGGCTGAACGGCACGAT
>JACMRO010000548.1 GCA_014376425.1 Rubritepida sp. | reverse complement strand
GCGCTTCGCCAGGCCCCGCAGCTCCAGCGATCCGGTGGCCAGCGTGGCGCTCACTGCCGGTAGTCCGGCTGCTCGCGGTCCAGCTTCCGTTGCAGGGCCTGCCAGGGCAGCCAGCCCTTGTTCGCGCTGCCGCCGAATTGGCCGGCGGTGCGCTGCACCAACTGCGCGGGCGGCAGGCTGAGTGGCGCGCCAGTGCCCTGCGCCGTCACCTGGATGCGACAGGCCATTTCCAGATAGTACATCCAGTAGAAGGCCTCGGCCACGGTGCGGCCCACCGTAAGCAGCCCGTGATGGCGCAAGATCATGCAGGGCATGGCGCCCATGTCCGCAACCAGGCGCTCGCGTTCGGCGAGGTTATCGTCGGCGGCGATGCCCTCGTAGTCGTGGATGGCGACACGGCCGTGAAACTCGGTGCTGATCTGGTTGAGCGGCAGGATGCCGCCGGTCTGCGCCGCCACCGCCATGCCGGCCAGGGTGTGGGTGTGCATGACGCAATTGGCATCCGGCGCGCCGCGGTGCAGTGCGGAGTGGATGACGAAACCAGCCGGGTTCACCGGCCAGGCGGTGGGCTGCAACGGCTCGCCATCGGCGTCGACGGTGACGAGGGAGGAGGCGGTGATCTCCTCGAACAGCATGCCGTACGGGTTGACCAGGAAGCGGTGGCCGGCACCCGGCAGCCGCACCGACAGGTGGGTGAAGACCAGGTCCGTCATGCCGAAATGGGCGATCAGGCGGTAGGCGGCGGCCAGGTCCTCACGCAGCTCCTGCTCGGTGGGGATGTGGCCGGGTGCGGGCGGCCTGGGGGGTGGGATCAATAGCCCAGCCCCGGATTATAGACCTTCTCGGGCCAGTGCCCCGCCTCGATGCCGGCGATGCAGCCGGCAACCCAGGCCGCCCGCTCGCGCCGCGGCGGCAGGCTGGCGACATGTGGCGTGATGGTGAGCAGCGGGTGCCCCCAGGCAGGATCATCGGCCGCCAGCGGTTCGGGGTCGAACACGTCCAGCACCGCGCCGCCGAGCTGGCCTTCATCCAGCGCGGCCAGGATGTCGGGCAGGATCTGCTGCCGGCCGCGGCCGGCGTTGATGAGCAGGGCGCCGCGCGGCAACCGCGCGAACAACGCGGTTCCAAGGATGCCCTGGGTGGCCAGCGTATCCGGCAGCAGGCAGACGACCAGGTCGCTCACCCGCAGGAAGTCGTCCAGCGCCGCTTCGCCGACGAAATCCGTCACTCCCGGTAGCCGCTTCTCGCTGCGGGACCAGCCATGCACGGGGAAACCCAGGCCCTGCAGCATGGCGGCAGCGCGCGCGCCCATGACGCCCAGCCCCATGATCCCCACTCGGATGTCGGGCGCGCTGGCGCAGGAGAAGTCCTCCCACACAGCGCGGGCCTGGGACAGCGCCATGCGACGCCCCTGGCGCAGCAGGTGGAGGGCGGCCCAGCAGACATAATCCCCCATGCGCTGGGCGGCGCCCGGCGGCGTCATTCGCACCAGCGGAATGTGGCGGGGGAAATCGGGGTCGCGGGTGATCAGATCTACCCCTGCGCCGGCGCCGAAGATGCAGCGCAGCCCGGGCATCGCGGCCAGGCGCCCGGGTTCAGGGTCCCATACCAGGGCGTAGTCCACCGCGGCCGGGTCGGCATCCTCCCAGTATTGCACCCGCAGCGCGGGCGCGAGGGCCGCCAGGTGCTCCAGCCATTCCTCGAACCCGGCGCGGCCACCGGATTTCACCACCAGCGTGCTCAACCCGTAATCGTGTCCAGGAAGTCCTGGTTGGCCTGCTGGTAATTGGCGCCCCACCAGGCGCCATCCAGCACCAGTTGCTGCCGCTCATTCTCCGGGTCGGTCGGGTTGTTGCCGCGCAGTTCGGCCGGCACGCGGGCGGCGGCGGCGGGGTTGGTGGGGCCATTGCCGAGCAGGCCCAGCAGCCCGACCTGGCCATCCTCATTGGCCAGCATGGACGCCAGCAATCGCTGCGCCAGTTCACCGCCCGGGTTGCCGCGCGGGGCGACGAAGATACCCGGCTGCAGCAAGCCTTGGTTCCAGATGAACTTGATTCGGCCCTGGGTCTCGCGCGCCAGGACGGTGGCCCGGGTGTGCCATATCTGGCCCATCACCGCCTCGCCGGTGCGCATGAACTGTTCGCTCTCGCTGCCGCTGTTCCAATAGACGGTGTTGCGGCGCAATTCGCCCACCCGGCGCAGGGCGGCGCGGGTGTCGATGGGGTAGACCTGCGCCGGTGCGCGGCCCAACGACATCATGGCCGCGTCCAGCGCGCCCAGCGCGTCACGCCGCAGCAACCGCTGCCCGGGGAAGCGGCGCAGGTCCCAGAAATCCGCCCAGGATGTGGGCGGGGTGGGGAACTTGCTGCTGTCATAGGCCAGCACCGAGCTGAACGAATACGGCGCCGCGCCGTGCTCCAGCGCGAAGCCCGGGCTGATGACCTTACTGCGGTCGATGATCGAGTAGTCCATCTTCTCCAGCAGGTTCATGCCCCCCAGCAGCACCGCGGAGCTGGCCGAGCTGTCGCACAGGTCCCACGTCACCCGGCGGCTTTCGACCATGGAGCGGATGCGGCCGGCGGAGGGCCCGGTGCTATCCTGCGTGACCCGCACGCCGGGGTTGGCGGCGGTGAACGGGTCGCCGTAGAATCGACCGAAGCCCTCATTGGCGATGCCGCCCCAGTTCACCATGACGAGGCTGCGGCCGCCCTGCGCTTCGGCCGGGCCGGCGCCCACGGCCGCCCCCAATGCGGCCAGCCCCGACAGCAATGCCCGGCGGCCGACCTCGCCGCGGCGGAAGCGCCGCAGCGCCAGTTCGACGCAGTCCTGTTGGAAGCTCTGGGGCATGATCGTCTCCGCGGAATGGTTCCGGACAGGCAAGAAGCGCGCGCACCAAGCTGACACCGGGCGGGGTCCGTTGGGAAGGGCTTGTCGCCGGGGCCGGTGCGGCGCGAAACTTGGTTCATGTCCATTCTCGCCCCCGGCTTCAAACCCAGCCCCTATTGGTGGGAGGCGGCCGAGCCGCTGGCGCGCGACAACCCCCTGCCGGCGGAGACCGAGGTGGCGGTAGTCGGCGGCGGCTATGCCGGGCTGTCGGCCGCGCTCACGCTGCGGCGGCTGGGGCACGATGTGACGGTGCTCGACGCCGAGCGCATCGGCTGGGGCGCGTCGAGCCGCAACGGCGGCATGGTCTCGGGCGGCCTGAAGGTGGCGCGCGGAGATCTGGCCACGCGCTATGGCGACGCGCGCGCGATGGAGATCATGAAGGCCTGCGGCGGCAGCTTCCCCTTCATCGAGGAGACAATCGCGCGGGAGGGGATCGAGGCCGACTACCAGCGCGTCGGCCGCTTCGTCGGCGCCTGGACGCCCAGGCATTTCGCCATGCTGGAGCGCAGCGCGCCGCGCATCGCAGAGATGTCGGGCCTGCCCACCGCCATGGTGCCGCGGTCGGGCCAACGCGCGTTCATCGGCAGCGACCACTACCATGGCGGCATGCATGCGCAGGCCACCGGCAGCCTGCACCCCGGCAAATACGCCCGCGGCCTGGCGGCGGCGGCGGAGCGTGCCGGGGCCACGCTGGTGGACGACACCCGGGTCCACGGCATCGTGCGTGAGGGCGCGGGTTTCGCCGTGGCGACCGGGCGCGGGCTGTTGCGCGCCAGGCAGGTGCTGACCGCGACAAACGGCTATTCCACCGGCGGCCCCAACCCGTGGCTGGCGCGCCGCCTGGTGCCACTGGCCAGCTACATCATCGCCACCGAGGAACTGCCGGCGGCCCAAATCGCGCGACTATTCCCAGCCCAGCGCATGATTTCCGACACCAAGCTGGTATTGAACTATTTCCGCCCCAGCCCGGATGGCCGCCGGGTGCTGTGGGGCGGCCGCGCCAGCTTCAGCCAGGAAAGCGCCGAGCAAGCCGCGCCCCGGCTGCATGCGACGATGTGCGAGGTCTTCCCTGAGCTGGCGGATGTAAAGATTACCCATGCCTGGACCGGCAACGTCGCCTTCACCTTTGACCATCTGCCCCATATCGGCGTGCAGGATGGGGTGCATTATGCCGCCGGCTGCCAGGGCAGCGGGGTCGCGATGGCGACGTGGCTGGGGCACCAGGTCGCGCTGAAGATCGCGGGGGCGGCGAATGAGAAGTTCGCGCTGGATGACCTGCCGTTCCCGACCCGGCCGTTCTACTCGGGCGACCCCTGGTTCCTGCCCATCGTGGGCAACTGGTACAAGCTGCGCGACCGCATCGAGCGGATGGCGGCGTGACTTGCAGGCGACGGTCGATGCTGCGACCGTCTCGATCACGGGAGAGAAACATGATGCAACGCCGCGCCCTCATCGCAGCCACGGCCCTGCCCTTCACGGCCCTGCCCTTCACGGCCCAGGCGCAGGGCTTTACCCCGCAAAACCCCGAATGCGTGGCGCCGGCCGCACCCGGCGGCGGCTTCGACGTCACCTGCCGGCTGACCACGCGGATGCTGTCTGAGCTGAACCTGGTGCCGGTGCCGATCCGCACCCAGAACATGCCCGGCGGCATCGGCGCCGTCGCCATCAACCACATCAACGCGCAGCGCAGGGCCGATCCCAATGTGCTGGTCGCCTTCTCCACCGGGTCGTGGCTGAACATGGCGCAGGGACGGTTCGGACGGTTCGCCGAGAACGACGTGCGCTGGATCGGCTCGGTCGGCGCGGATTACGGGATCATTGCGGTCAGGCGCGACAGCCGGTTCCAGACCCTGCCCGACCTGGTGGCGGCCATGCGGGAGAATGTGAACGCGATTCCGATCGGCTCCTCGGGCGCCGTCGGCAGCCAGGACTGGACCAAGGTGGCGCTGCTGGCCCGCCATGCGGGCGCCGACCCGCGCCGGATGCGCTACGTGCCGTTCGAAGGCGGCGGGGCAGCGATGGCGGCGTTGCTGGGCGGGCATATCCAGGTCTTCCCGGGCGACGCGTCCGAAATTCGCGGCCAGTTCGAGGCCGGCGAGATTCGCCTGCTGGCGGTATTGGCGGCGCAGCGGCTGCCGGGCTTCCTGAGCGTGGTGCCGACCGCGAAGGAGCAGGGCATCGACGTCGAGTGGCCGATCGTGCGCGGCTTCTACGGCCCGCCGCAGATGCCCGACGCGGCCTATGAATACTGGGTGGGCACGCTGCGCCGGCTGCATGCCCACCCCGCCTGGCCCGAGGCGCGCGGCGCCCAGGGGTTGTTCGAGTTCAACATGGTGGGCGAGGAATTCTCTCAGCTCGCGAAGCGTCGCACCGCCGAGTACCGGCAGCTGGCGCGGGAAGTGGGCCTGGTGACCGCCACCCAATGACGGCCGATCGCTGGCTGGGCGCGGGGTTCATCGCGCTCGGCGGCTGGGCGTTCTGGATTGCGTGGGGGTTGCAGGTCCCCTTTGCTGCGGACCCGCTGGGGCCCACGCCATTCCCCGCCACGGTGGCGCTGGTGGTGGCGCTGTGCGGCCTGGGCATGGTGCTGCGGCCAGTGCATGGCTTTGTCCGGCCCGAGCGGCTGGCGGCGCCGCCGCTGCTGGTGGGGGACATGGTTGCCTATGCGCTGCTGATGGTGCCGCTGGGCTTCATGGTCGCCACCGCGCTGATGGCCACCGCGGTGGCGTGGCTGTTCGGCGCCCGGCCACTGGCCGCGCTGGGCGTGGGCGTGGTCACCGCTCTGTTGCTCTGGCTGCTGTTCGACAAGCTGCTGGACCTGCCCCTGCCCAAGGGGATCTTGCCGCTGTGATGGACGTCTTCGTGGCCCTGGGTGGGGGCTTCGGCGTGGCGCTGCAGCCGGGCAACCTGCTGCTGGCCTTCATCGGCTGCATCGTCGGTACCGCCATCGGCGTGCTGCCGGGGATCGGGCCGCTGAACGCCATCGCCCTACTGCTGCCATTCTGCCTGGCGCTGCGGCTGCCGCCGGAGAGCGCGCTGATCCTGCTGACCGCGGTGTATTACGGCTCGGGCTATGGTGGGCGGATCACCGCCATCCTGCTCAACATGCCCGGCGAGCCATCGGCGGTGCTGACGACACTGGATGGCCACCCGCTGGCAAAGCAGGGGCGGGGGAGTGCCGCGTTGGCGATCTCGGGCATCGGCAGCTTCGTGGGTGCGACGCTGTCGGTCGTGGCGATGACCTTCCTGTCGGTGCCGCTGGCGAAGGTGGCCGTGGCCTTCTCGCCGGCCGATTATGTTGCGCTGATCGCCTTCGCGCTGTCGCTGCTGGGCGCGGTCAGCGACGGGCCGGCGGTGAAGGCATGGGCGGCGGGCGCCATCGGGCTGCTGCTGGCGATGGTGGGGGTGGATAGCGGCACGGGCGTCGAGCGCTACACCCTGGGCAGCCTGGAATTGCTGGGCGGTATCGACTTCACGGTCCTGGCCATCGGCCTGTTCGCGATCGGCGAGATCCTGCTGCTGATCGAGACGCGACTGCGGGCAGAGGCGGCCAAGCTTGGCGGCGGCGAGCCGTTGCGGCTGCGCGAGGTGATCTTCTGCGCGCCGGCCATGCTGCGCGCCACCGGCATCGGCTTCGTCATCGGCGTGTTACCCGGCGCCGGCGCGTCGGTCGCCAGCGCGCTGTCCTACACCGCGGAGAAGCGGCTGAACGAGGGCAATGGCCGCTTCGGCCAGGGCGACCTGCGCGGCGTGGCCGCACCGGAGACGGCCGATAATGCAGCGCAGATCGGCAACCTGGTGCCGATGCTGTCGCTGGGCATCCCCGGCTCGGGCACCACCGCCGTGCTGCTGGGCGCGCTGCTGATGTACAACATCACCCCCGGCCCGTTGTTGTTCCAACAACGGCCCGATGTCGCGTGGGGGCTGATCGCGTCGATGTACATCGGCAACGCCATGCTGCTTCTGTTGAACCTGCCCCTGGTCGGTATTTTCGCGCGGCTGCTGACGGTGCCGGCCTGGGTGCTGTATCCGGGCGTGCTGGCGCTCTCCTTCGCCGGTGTCTATGCCGCCTCCAACTCGGCCTTCGATCTGCTGTTGGCGATTTTCTTCGGCGTCGTCGGCTGGTTCTTCCGCAAGATGGAAATACCGCTGGTGCCGATCGTCCTCGGCTTCGTGCTGGGGCGGATGCTGGAGGATAATCTGCGGCGATCGATGCCGCTGAGCGATGGCGACATGTGGGCGTTGTTCGCCTCGCCCGTGTCGATTGTGCTGTGGGTGTTGACGGCGGCCG
>JACMRO010000547.1 GCA_014376425.1 Rubritepida sp. | reverse complement strand
TCCGCTCGGCCGGGCGATCGCCCAGCTGATGGAATGCTACATCCTGGCCGAAGCGGCGGACGGCGCGCTGCTGCTGGTCGGCCAGCACGCCGCGCATGGGCGGCTGGCGCATGAGCGGGTGGCGGCGCAGCTGCTGGCTGGCCAGGTGCGGGTGCACCCGCTGCTGATCCCCGCCGTGGTGGAGCTGCCGCCCGGCGATGCCGCCCGGCTGCTCGGGGCGGCGGCTGATCTGGCGCGCATGGGGCTGGAACTCGAAGGCTTCGGCGGCGGCGCCATCCTGGTGCGCGGCATGCCGGCCTTGCTGGGCACCGCCGAGCCCGCCGCGCTGCTGGCCGACATGGCGGCCGAGCTGGCCGAACTGGGCGAGGACACCGCCCTGCCCCACCGGCTGGATAGCGCCGTGGCCCGGCTGGCCTGCCATGGCAGCGTCCGCGCCGGTCGGCGGCTGACCCTGCCCGAGATGGACGCGCTGCTGCGTGCCATGGAGGCCACCCCCCGCGCCGCCACCTGCAGCCATGGCCGCCCCACCTTCCTGCGGCTGGGCGCGGGCGATCTGGCGCGACTATTCGGCCGCGGCTGAGACGTCAGGCCAGCGCCCGCCAGTACAGGCCGGTGGCACCGGCCGTGCCCAGCGCGGCCCACAGCAGCAGGAAGGCCAGGCCTCGGGCTGGGCCGCGTCGCCAGCCAGGCCATCGGCAGCAGGGCGCCCAGCAGCCAGGTCAGCGCCAGCGCGAAGGGCCAAGCCGAATTCCGCAGGAACAGGTTGTCGCCGCGCGAAAGCAGCCGCAGGAAAGGGTCGGCCAGGATCAGCAAAAACGCGCCCGGCAGGCCCATCAGGGGCGTGGTGCCCAGCAACGCCTGTGCAAGCCCGGCAGCGACGCTGATGGCCAGGGCATGGGCCCAGGGGCGGCGCCGGGGCACGACCCAGCCTGCGGCCAGCCGGGCGGTGGGGCCAAGGGGGCGCTTGCGCGCGCCGGCGCGACGCGCTCCGATGCAAAAAGGCTAGGGAGGAACGGCGTGATGCAGGTCTCCCGCAAGGGCATGCCGGCCTTCTGGCTGGCGTACAGGTGCTGCGCGCCTGGCCCGACAAGCCGCGGCGGGTTGCCGCGCCCGTTGCCGCCGGCCCAGCCGACGCGCGGGTGGCCCAGCGTCGCCAATATTTGATCGGAGTGAGATGAAAAAGCCCGAAGACCTTCGTTCCGCACGCTGGTTCGCACCGGCCGACCTGCGCAGCTCCGGCCACCGCTCCCGCGCCATGCAGATGGGCTACACGCCGGAGGAATGGGCCGGCCGGCCCATCATCGGCATCGTCAACACCTGGTCCGATGTGAACCCCTGCCACGTGCACCTGCGCGACCGCGCGGAACATGTGAAGCGCGGCGTGCTAATGGCCGGCGGCCTGCCGCTGGAACTGCCGGCGCAAAGCGTCTCCGAAAGCCTGCAGAAGCCCACCACCATGCTCTACCGCAACTTCCTGGCGATGGAGACGGAGGAGTTGCTGCGGGCGCACCCGATTGACGGCTGCGTGCTGCTGGGCGGCTGCGACAAATCCACCCCCGGCTTGCTGCTGGGCGCGACCAGCATGGATATCCCGACCATCTACGTGCCGGCCGGCCCGATGCTGCGCGGCCATTTCGCCGGCAAGACCCTGGGTTCGGGCAGCGACAGCTGGAAATACTGGGACGAGCTTCGTGCCGGCACCATCACCCAGGCCGATTGGGCAGGCGTGGAGGCCGGTATCGCCCGCAGCCACGGCACCTGCATGACGATGGGCACGGCCAGCACGATGACCGCGATCGCCGAGGCGGTGGGCATGGTGCTGCCCGGCGGCTCCTCCATCCCCGCCGCCGATGCCGGCCATATCCGGCTATGCAGCGACAGCGGCCGGCGGATCGTGGGGATGGTGTGGGAAGACCTCACGCCGTCGCGCATCCAGACGCGGCAGGCCTACGAGAACGCCATCGCGGTGGCGATGGCGATGGGCTGTTCGACCAACGCCATCATCCACCTCATCGCCATGGCGCGCCGCGCCGGCACCGATATCGGGTTGGACGACTTCGAGCGCGCGTCGCGCCGCGTGCCGGTCATCGGCAATGTCCGCCCCACCGGGCAGGACTACCTGATGGAGGATTTCTTCTACGCCGGCGGCATCCGGGCGCTGATGCACAACATCCGCGAACACCTGCACCTCGGCTGCATGACGGTGACCGGCCGAACGTTGGGCGAGAACATCGAGGGCGCGAAAACCCACAATGCCGACGTGATCCGCACCCAGGACCGGGCGATCTACGGCCAGGGGTCGCTGGCGGTGCTGCGCGGCAATCTCGCGCCCGATGGCTGCGTCATCAAGCCCGGCGCGATGGACCAGAGGTTTCTCAGGCACGCCGGCCCGGCGCTGGTGTTCGACGACTATCCCAGCATGAAAAAGGCGATCGAGGACGACAATCTCGACGTCACCGCGGACCACGTGCTGGTGCTGCGCAACGCCGGTCCGCAAGGCGGGCCGGGCATGCCGGAATGGGGCATGTTGCCGATGCCGCGCCGCCTGCTGAAGGAAGGCCATCGCGACATGCTGCGGCTGTCCGACGCGCGGATGAGCGGCACTTCCTACGGCGCCTGCGTGCTGCACGTCGCGCCCGAATCCTACATTGGCGGGCCGCTGGCGCTGCTGCGCACCGGCGACATCGTCAGCATCGACGTCGAAGCCCGCTCCATCCGCATGGAGATCAGCGACGAAGAACTGGCCACCCGCCGGGCGGCCTGGACGCCACCGGAACGGCGCTACGAACGCGGTTATGGCTGGATGTTCAGCCAGCACATCCAGCAAGCCAACGAGGGTGCCGACTTCGACTTCCTGCGCACCGACTTCGGCGCGCCGGTGGCAGAACCGGTGATCTACTGATGCGCCCTGAAACCCTCCTGGCCCTCAAGAAGGTGTCCACCGCCACACTGGCCACCGCACTGTTCAAGCGCGGCCTGCGCCAGCAATACCTGCAGAACGTGCAACCCCTGCGCGTGCACGGCCAGAGCATGGTCGGCGCCGCCTTCACGCTACGCTACATTCCCGCCCGGGAAGACCTCAACGGCATCGAAGTCTTCAAAGACCCGACCCACCCGCAACGGCGCGGCATCGAAGAATGCCCGCCCGGCCACGTCATGGTCATCGACAGCCGACGCGACGCCCGCGCCGCATCCGCCGGCGGCATCCTGGTCTCCCGCCTGGCCGCCCGCGGCGTTGCCGGCATCGTCACCGATGGCGGTTTTCGGGACGCCCAGGAAATCGCCGCGCTGAACATCTGGGCCTTCCACCAACGCCCCTCCGCACCCACCAACCTGACCCTGCACCACGCCATCGCGCTTAACGAGCCCATCGCCTGCGGCGAAGCCCCCGTCTTTCCAGGTGACATCATGGTGGGCGACGGCGACGGCGTGGTCTGCCTGCCCGCCCACCTCGCCGACGAACTCGCCGACGAAGCCACCGAGATGACGGCCTATGAGGACTTCGCCACCGAACGCGTGCGCCACGGCCACACGACCCGTGGCCTCTACCCGGCCACGGACACCAGCAACCTGGCGCTGTTCGCCACATGGAGGAAGACGCATGGACGATAGCACTGGCGACCCTGGCGAGAGGCTTAGCCCCTGCCCAGGCCTCACCCGCCGTGCCGCGATCGGCGCGGTGCTGGCGTTGCCCGCGCTGGCGCAGGGCCAGTGGCCGGAGCGGGCGGTGACGATCGTGGTGCCGTTTGCGCCGGGGTCGTCGTCGGACATCATCGCGCGGACCCTGGCGCAGGGGATGGGGCAAGCGCTGGAGCGCAACTTCGTCGTCGAGAACCGGCCGGGGGCCAGCGGCATCATCGGCACGCAGGGGGTGGTGCGTGCGGCGCCCGACGGGGCCACGCTGCTCCATGCGCCGCTATCGGTATGGGCGATCAATGTCGCGATGCGGCCGGACCTGCCGTATAATCCGGTAACGCAACTGACCCGCATCATGCAGACGGTGCGGACGCCGAATGTGCTGGTGGTCAACCCGACCGTGGCGCCAGTGCGCGATGTGGCGGAGTTCGTGGCCTGGCTGAAGCGGCCGGGCGCGAACGGCGCCTATTCCAGCAGCGGCATCGGCAGTTCGGACCACACCACGGGTGCATTGTTCAGCCAGGTGACGGGAACGGATTCGAACCATGTGCCCTACACCGGCGGCGGGCCGGCGACGGCTGCGTTGCTGGCGGGGAATGTGCCGTTCAGCTTCCAGAATCTGGGCTCGATCATGCCGCAAATCCGCGATGGCCGGGTGCGGGCGTTGATGGTGACGAGCGAGGGGCGGCATCGGGCCTTGCCCGACGTGCCGAGTGCCATCGAGGCCGGCATGCCCGAGGTGGTGGTCTATTCCTGGCAGGCGTTGGGCGGCCCGCCGGGCATGGCGCCCGCGCTGGTCGCGCGCATCCATGCCGAGGCGACGCGGGCCCTGCGCGCGCCCGCGGCGGCGGCCCGGCTTGACGATCTGGGGTTCGAGGTGGTGGCCAGCCAGCCGGAGGAGTTTGCCCGGTTCCAGCTGCAGGAGATCGAACGGTGGCGCGGCGTCGTGGCCCGCGGAAACATCCGGCCGGAATAGGCGTTAAAGTCCCATGGCAACGGGATGGGCGCCGGATGGCGCGGTGCAGGATCAGATCGACGACACCGTGAAGGATGCGGTGTTGCGGGCGCGTGCCGCGTTGGCGGGCGGCCCGGCGGCGCTGCAATGTGTCGAATGCGGTGAGGATATCCCGCAGCGGCGACGCGCGGCGGTGCCGGGGGTGCAGACTTGCATCCAATGTCAGGCAGCGCGGGATGCGCGGCCGGCGGCCTTCGGCATCAACCGGCGCGGCAGCAAGGACAGCCAGCTCAAATAGCTTCGGCCAGCGCGCGCAGCACGATGCCTGTGGTCAGGATCTGCGGCAGGATGGCCGGCGGGCCACCGCGGGCGGGGTAGAGCAGGTAAAGTGGTACGCCCTCTCGTGCATGCTGTCGCAGCAGGGCCGAGATGGCGGGGTCGCCCCGCGTCCAGTCGCCCACCAGCACGACCACGCGGCCGGCGGCGAAGGCGTCGCGCACCGGCGCCGTGTCCAGCGTCACCCGTTCATTGACCTTGCAGGAGATGCACCAGGCGGCGGTCAGGTTGACGAAGACCGGCCGGCCTTCCGCGCGCAGCGCATCGACGCGGGCGGCAGACCAGGGCTCGTGCGGGCCGGCGGCGATGGCAGGCTGGGTGGTGAGGCCCGGCAACAGCGCCAGCGCCGCCCGGCCCGG
>JACMRO010000048.1 GCA_014376425.1 Rubritepida sp. | reverse complement strand
GGGCGAGTTTCCCACCGCGCCGGGCTTTGCCACCGAGGATGTGCGGGTATCGCAGATCGATTGGGTGATCGGCTTCGTCTCTGCAATTCGCTCTGTGCGGATGGAATCGAACATCCCGGCGTCTGCGATTGTGCCTGTCTGGCGCGGTGCGCGGATCACAGATGTCAAAGATGACGTGGCCAGCATGGGTGTTCAGCTTGGCGCCAACCAGGATGCTGTGAAGCGATTGGCGCGGGTCGAACTCAGAGACGACAAGGCGTATGGAACGCGCGAGCCCGCGGTAGTTGATGCGAGGCGCTGCCTTCAGCTTAGCTATGGGGGCCAGCTGTTCATGTTGGAAGTGGCAGACTTCATCGACATGGCCGCGGAAACCGCTCGTCTTCAGCGCGAACGTCAAAAGGCCGAGGCGCAAGCGAAGCAGGCCGGGGCCAAGCTGGGCAACGTCGACTTCATCGCGCGCGCGCGGGAGGAAATCGTGCAGGAGAATCGCGACCGGCTGGCGGAGGCGCGGGCGGAGATGGCGCGGCTGGACGGCGCGCTGGCGCGAATCGGCTGAGGCTCAATCCGCCGTCAGAAGTGGCGTCACGTCGATCGTGATGCCCGGCGGGTCGAGCAGCAGTGCGCCGCCGGTAACGAAGGCCGTGCGGATGGTGCCGTCATCGCCGCGCTGGTGGTGCAGCAGTAACGGCCGATCATGATGCAGGATGAGGTAATGCTGCACGCTGGGCAGCGAGAAGTAGTCGGTGAACTTGCGCGTCATTTCCTGCCGGTTGTTGGACGGCGAAGTGACCTCGACGATGATGACGGGGTGGGTGGCGACGCAGGTGTCGGGGTCCAGGCGGGGGCCGCATTGCACCAGCGCGTCGGGCTCGTAGCAACTGCGGCGGCCGACCTCGACGGCCACGCCATCGGTCAGGGCCTCGCAGTCGGAGCCTGCGGCGCGCAGGGCGTCGCCCAGTGCCCGGAACACAGCGCCCTTCACCCGCGCATGGCCCACCCGCTCGGGCGCCATCAGCACGACCTCGCCGTCCCACAATTCCATGCGGGCATCCTGGTCCACCGCCCAATCCAGGTAGGCGGCGGTGGTTTCGAAGCGAAGGGGTGGCTTGCGCATTTCCGACATGCGGCCAGCCTACCAGAAGCGGCGGGGTCACCGCCACAGCGCCGTGTCAGCCCAGCAGCTCCTCGGCCTGGATCGTCAGGCCCGGCGGGTCCAGCACCAGCGGCACGTGACCGAGGATGGCCACCGCGAACTGCCCGTTCGCCGCCCGCTGGTAATGGATGACCACGCGCTGCTGGAGATGGACGATGAGGTAGTGCGCCAGGCTGGGCAGCTTGGCGTATTCCACCAGCTTGACCTGGGTATCCACGCGGCTGTTGGAGGGTGAGGTCACCTCCACGATGATGGAGGGCGAACTCGTTACGCGGACATGGCCTGGCAGGCGCTCGCTGCAGACGACCAGGGCGCCCGGCTGGTACAGGCAATCGTCATCGACCACGACACCAAAGCCGTCTCCGATGACCTCGCAGGCCAGCCCGCCTTTTTGGATGGCGTGGTCCAACGCGGTGAAGGTGCGCTGCTTGGCGCGCACATGGTCCAGCAACTCCGGCGTCATCGCGAGCACCTCGCCATGGTCCAGCTCATAGCGAACGTCCTGCGTGATCGCCCAGGCGATGAAGGCGTCCCGATCCATCCGCGGCGGCATGGCAGCTTGCGACATTCGCGCAATCTACCACCGTGCCACCAGCCCCGCCACACATCTTGCCGCCAGGCGCGCCCCGCGCGACAACAGCCGCGCCATCAAGGGAACGCGCCATGACCACCTGGGACAAGTCCAACATGCCAAGCCGGCATGTCACCATCGGGCCGGAGCGGGCGCCGCATCGCAGCTACTACTACGCCATGGGCATGACGGCCGAGGAGATCGCCTCCCCCCTGGTCGGCGTCGCCACCTGCTGGAATGAGGCCGCGCCCTGCAACATCGCGCTGTCGCGCCAGGCGCAGAGCGCCAAGCAGGGCGTGCGCGAGGCCGGCGCCAGCCCCCGCGAATTCACCACCATCACGGTGACGGACGGCATTGCCATGGGCCACCAGGGCATGAAGTCGTCGCTGGTGTCGCGCGACGTGATCGCCGACAGCATCGAGCTGACGATGCGTGGGCATTGCTACGACGCGCTGGTCGGCCTGGCGGGCTGCGACAAGTCGCTGCCCGGCGTGATGATGGCGATGGTGCGCCTCAACGTGCCCAGCGTGTTCATGTATGGCGGTTCGATCATGCCCGGCCACCACCGCGGCCGCGACGTGACGGTGGTGGATGTGTTCGAGGCGGTGGGCAAGCACGCCGCCGGCCTGATGAGCGACGAGGAGCTGTTCGAGCTGGAACAGCACGCCTGCCCGGGTGCTGGCGCCTGCGGCGGCCAGTTCACCGCCAACACCATGGCGTGCATCTCCGAGGTGATCGGCCTCGCACTGCCCAACTCGGCCGGCGCACCGGCGCCCGACGAGGCGCGCGACGTGTGGGCGCTGGAGAGCGGCCGCGCGGTCGTGAACCTGCTCCGCCTGGGCATCCGGCCGCGCGACATCGTCACCCGCAAGGCGCTGGAGAACGCCGCCATCATCGTCGGCGCCACCGGCGGGTCGACCAATGCCGCGCTGCATCTGCCGGCCATCGCGCATGAATGCGGCATCGACTTCCCGCTGGAGGAGGTGGCGCGGATCATGAAGGCCACGCCGCACATCGCCGACCTCAAGCCCGGCGGGCAATACGTGGCCTATGACGTGTTCAAGATCGGCGGCGTGCCGGTCATCATCAAGGCGCTGCTCGATGGCGGGCTGCTGCATGGCGAGTGCATCACCGCCACCGGCAAGACACTGGCGGAAAACCACAAGGATGTGGTGTTCCCGACCGACCAGGACGTCGTGCGGCCCGTGTCGAACCCGATCAGCAAGATCGGCGGCGTCGTCGGCCTGAAGGGCAACCTGGCGCCGGAGGGCGCGATCGTGAAGATCGCCGGCATGCAGACCCTGCGCTTCGAAGGCAGCGCGCTGTGTTTCGACAGCGAGGAGGATGCTTTCGCCGCGGTCGACGCCCGCGCCTACAAGGCAGGTGACATCATCGTCATCCGTTACGAAGGGCCCAAGGGCGGGCCGGGCATGCGCGAGATGTTGAGCACCACCAGTGCCATCTACGGCCAGGGCATGGGCGAGAGCGTGGCGCTGATCACCGATGGCCGCTTCTCCGGCGCCACCCGGGGCTTCTGCATCGGCCATGTCGGCCCCGAGGCCGCCGTGGGCGGCCCCATCGCGCTGCTGAGAAATGGCGACAGGATCATCATCGACGCCGAAATCGGTACCATCGACGTCGACCTGTCGGAGGCCGAGTTGGCCGCCCGACGCGCCGCCTGGAAGCCGCGGATGACCAATTACAATTCGGGCGTGCTGTGGAAATACGCCCAGACCGTCGGCAACGCCCGGGGCGGCGCAGTCACCCACCCCGGTGGCGCGGCCGAGACGCATATCTACGCCGACATCTGAGAGCTTCCGTTACAACATCGCCGTATTGCGAACCAATTGGCGCGTATGATGTTTCTCAAAGGCGGCCCTTTGCCCGCCTTGGAGAATGTCATGCGCAAGCTTGCTCCCGTTCTGGGTGTGGCGTGCCTGTTATCTGCCTGCACGGTGTATCCGAATGGCGCCATCGGTCTGGCGCCGCTCGCCGTGGCGCCTGCCGTTTATGCGCCGGCGCCGTATTACGGTTACGGCTATGGCTACCGGCCCTACGCTGGCGGTTACGGGTACGGTTACGGCCGCGGTTGGGGCAGGCGCTGGTAGGCCAGACAACCTGCCGGCGGGTTGAAGCGTTGCGGTGTTGCAGCTGAACCGCGAAAGCCCTGTGTCCGACCTTTTTGAAGCCTCCTCCTCATTCGCCCATCAGGGCTGGCGGCTCGCCTGGGAAGGAGTGTTCGCGGCACGGGCCGACTCCGCGCAACGCGTGGCACTCCTGGGCGGCACTGGTGTGGGAAAGTCGGCATTCCTTGAGGCGCTGCGCCGGCATTTCGAGGCGTCGGGTGTCAGCGTGGCCCTGGTCGGGGATGGGGTGGCGCCCCGGAACGAAAGCGCCGTTCTGCTGTTGGACGATGCCGACCGGTTGAATGACGCAGGCCTGCGCGCGTTGGGTCCTGCCTTTGCCGTGCTGGCAGCCCGGCCGGGCTTCGCTGGCCGGGCACGGGCGCTGGGTGCGGCGATCGTCATGCTCGACCCCTTCAACGCGGGCGACGTGGCCGAGTATCTGCCGTTGCGATTGCGGGAAACGCGCATGCGCATCACCCGCTTCGACGACGCGGTGCCCGAGGCGCTGGTCCGCGCATCGGGCGGCGCGCCGCGCCTGCTCAACAGCCTGATCGGCAGTGCGGCGCTGCTGGCTGGCATGGCCGGCGACGAAGAGATCCGCGTCGGGCATGTCGAGGCCGCATCGGCCGATATGCGACCGGCGCCACACGAACGGCGGGCGCCACCGGGGTCGATGGCGGCGCCATCGCCGCCCGCACCGGCCCCCCGGGCACCGGCCGGGCGCTGGGTCATGCGGCTGGCGCTGCTTCTGCCGGTCGCCGGCGGGGCGCTGTTCTGGGCCCACAGTCGAACGGAAGCGCCGCCCGTGCGGGATATTGCCGCGCCGGCAGTGGCGGCGCCTGGTGTCGTATCGCCTGGTCCGTTGGCCGGCCTGATGCCTGATGCGCCCGCCGGATGGGGGGGGCGCAACCCGGCGGCACCGGAGATGACGGCCAGCCCCGCCCTTGAGGCAACTGCACGGGGGGAAGGGCAGGAGGGTCCAGCGCCGACACCGGACTTGCCTTCGCGGGCAGGTGGGAGGGTGCCCGAGGCTGTGGCGCCGCCAACGCCCTCGCGGGCAGCAATTTCCCCATTGCCGACGCCACAAAGCCTACCCCAGACCCCGGTTGCCGCATCGCCGTCATCGGGCCAGGTGGCCAGCCTGCCTTCCCCTGCGTTTGAAAGTCTACCCGCCGCACAGCCCCCGGCGTCAACGCGTTCGCGCACGGTGGAAAGCCTGCCCTCGGCAGCACCCGAGCGCTCTCCAGGCGGCCCCATTCAGGCACCGCCGGCATCCGTGCCGATGGTCGGTTTGCCGTCCCCCGCGCCCGAAAGCGCGCCCATCACACAGCCCCCGGCGCCGATGCGTTCGCGCACGATGAACAACCTGCCGCCGCCAGAATCCGAGCGCTTTCCAGGGGCCTCCGCTCCAGCGTCGCCGGCACCCGGGCCGTCGGCCGGCCTGCCGCCGCAGGTACCCGCCACCCTGCCCGCTATGCCGCCGCCAGGGGCGGGGCCGATAACGCGGCCGAACGGCACGTACGGGGATCCGCGTCCGACCGTGGCCGAGACTCCGCCGACAGCCGCGCCGTCCCTCCGCTTGCAGCCGCCCGTGGCGATCACGCCCGAATCGCCTGATCCGACGCTTGCCACCCGAGTGCCCGTCCCACCACAAACGATTGCACAATCGCCGCCCGGTGCTGCACCGGCGCCCCTGCCGGCTCTTTCGCCGCAAGGCCTGCCGCGCCCGATCCCCCCACTCGCCGCCATCCCGCCGCCGCCCCTGCCGGCGCCAGCCAGCCCGGCCGCGCCATCCATGCTCCCCGTTCCGGAACCGGCGGCCCCGCTGCAGGATCCGGCACCGGCCACCGCTTCCGCCCCGCGCCCACCCCTCCCCGACAGCGCGCGCACCAGCCTGGTCCTCACCCACCCCCGCGGCGATGCCGCTGCGATGCGGCTGGCCACAAGCATTGCAACCGGCCTGAACGAGGCAGGTTGGCGAGTCGGACCGCCATTTGCCGTGGCCGACGCGCCGGCCCGCGCCATGCTGCGCTATTTCTATGCGGAAGACGCGGCGGTAGCGGCGCGCGTGGCCGAGACGCTGCGCCAGTCGGCCCCGCTGCCAATTCTCAGTGCCTTGCCTGCCGCTGCCCCGCTGCCCCGCCCTGGTACGCTTGAGCTGGCCTTGCCCACGACGCGCGCCAGCAAGCGCCAGGCCGCCGAGCCGCCAAGGGCGCAACCCGCCGGCCTGCCACTGCCCAGCCCGGTGCTGCGCCAGCCTGCCGAGGGGGAGACCGTGGCAGCGGGCGCCAACCGGTTGCGCTGGTCCACCCCCACCGCCGACGGCGCTTTAATCGAACTCTGGCTGCTCAATGATGCCGCCTTGCCGCGTGAGGTTTTCGCCGGGCTGGAAACAGCGCAGGAGCTGCGCGTGGAACTGCCCGCCGGACGCTACGCCTGGCGGGTCACCGCCGTATCGCGGCAGGACAGGCGATACAGCGCGACGCCCTGGTCGATCTTTACCGTGGGGGGGGCGCCTTGAGGGTATTGCTGCTGGCGCTGCTTGTCGGCGCCTGCGCCACATCGCCGGTGCCGGCAGTGGCGCCAATGGCTCGCGCTGTGCGGCCGGTGGTGCCCGCCGTGGAGGGCGCCTGGTCATTCAGCACCGCGACCGGGAGCTGCACCGCGCGGGTTGGCCAGGGCGGGCTTTCCCTGACGATCCATGCATTTGCCGGCACGGTGGGCTTCCAGCTGCAGCCGCCGGGCGGCGCTGCCTTCAATGGGCCCGCTGGTAACTGGCGGTTGCGGCGCGACGAGCCCCCGCAGCCTGCCGAGCGCGCCGCGCCGCGGCTGCGCGCCCTCCTGGCAGGCGGGGTGCTGACGTCCGAGGGGCGCAGACTGGCGCCGCTTCGGGTGCCCGATGCCGGCCCCTCGGGGCGCCAGTGGTTCGGCTGCCTGGCGGGGCTGACCGCCGCCTAGGCGGCCGCCAAGGCCGTGTTCCAGCGATTTGCGGTGCCCCGGAAATAGGCGATGGTGCGCGCCAGCCCTTCCTGCAGCCGCGTGGCCGGCTGCCAGTTCAGCAAGGCCCGTGCCTGGCTGATGTCGGGCCTTCGCTGTCGCGGGTCATCGACCGGCAGTGGCAGGTAAACCAGGCGGGACGCCGAGCCGGTCAGCTCCAGCACCAGCCGCGCCAGCTCCAGCATGGAGAATTCTACCGGGGTCCCCAGGTTTATCGGGCCCGGCTCATTCGCCGCCATCAGCCGCATCAGCCCATCCACCAGATCGTCGACGTAGCAGAAGCTGCGGGTTTGGCTGCCATCGCCATAGAGGGTGATGTCGCGCCCGGTCAGCGCCTGGACGATGAAGTTCGACACCACGCGCCCGTCATTCGGGTGCATGCGCGGGCCATAGGTGTTGAAGATGCGGGCGACCTTGATATCGACCTGATGCTGCCGGTGATAATCGAAGAACAGAGTCTCCGCGCAGCGCTTGCCTTCATCGTAGCAGGAGCGGGGTCCGATCGGATTGACGTTACCCCAGTAAGCCTCGGGCTGCGGGTGCACCGACGGGTCGCCATACACCTCGCTGGTCGATGCCTGCAGGATCCGGGCGCGGGTGCGCTTGGCCAGGCCCAGCATGTTCAGCGCGCCCAGCACGGAGACCTTCGTCGTCTTCACCGGGTCGTATTGATAGTGGATGGGCGAGGCCGGGCAGGCCAGGTTGTAGATCGCATCGACCTCGACATGCAGCGGAAAGGTGACGTCGTGCCGCATCAGTTCGAAAAGCGGATGCGGCAGCAGATGCTCGACATTGTCGCGCGTGCCGGTGAAGAAATTATCCACACAGAGCACGCTGGCACCCTCCGCGAGCAGCCTTTCGCACAGATGCGACCCGACGAAGCCGGCGCCGCCGGTGACGAGGATGCGTGGGCGAAG
>JACMRO010000546.1 GCA_014376425.1 Rubritepida sp. | reverse complement strand
TTCACCACGGCGGCTACCTGGCGGCCAATCAGCGCCTGGGGCGCATAATACACCGTCAGCTGGGCTGGGCTTTTCCGCACCCCCAGCGTGCCGCCGAAATCCACCCACAGCTTGATCGCGGGCTTGCGTGCTTCGGGGTAGGGTTCGGCCCGGATGACGGTGCCGACGCGGATGTCGACACGCTCGAATTCGCCCCAGGTGATCGGCTGTTGCATGGTTCCGAGCTTGTCGCGCGGGGAGGGCCATGGCAACGGTGGGACAACAGCGGGGTCCAGGACAAATGCGCGATTTTCACCTTGCCGGCCGGAGCCCGGTCATCGCCGCGCGCGGCATGGCGGCGACCTCCATGCCGGCGGCCACGCTGACGGCGCTGGACGTTTTGCGCGCGGGGGGCAATGCGATGGATGCCGCGATCGCCGCCGTCGCCGTGCTGGGTGTGATCGAACCGCAGAGCACCGGCATCGGGGGTGATTGCTTCTGCCTCTACGCGCCGGCCGGCACCGGACAGGTCATCGCGATGAACGGGTCGGGCCGGGCGCCTGCAGCGGCGACGCCCGAGGCGCTGCGGGCGCGGCAGGTGACGAGCCTGGAGCCCACCAGCCCGCATTCCGTGACCGTGCCCGGCGCGGTCGGCGCGTGGGAGAAGCTAAACCAGGCGCATGGCCGCAAGGCGATGGCGGAACTGCTGGAGCCAGCCGCGCGCTTTGCCGAGGATGGCTTCCATGTCCATGCCCGGGTCGCGACCGACTGGAACGACGCGGCGGCCAAGCTGGCGCGCACGCCCGCGGCCGCGAAGCACTACCTGCCGAATGGCGCGGCGCCGAAGATGGGCGACAGGATCGCCTTTCCGGCGCTGGCCAAGACGCTGCGGGCTATCGGCCGCGACGGTGCGAAGGCGTTCTACGAGGGTGCCGCCGCGGCCGACATGGTGCGCGCGCTGAACACGCTCGGCGGCCTGCACACCGAGGAGGATTTCGCGAACGGCCTTCACGCCGCGGAGTTCGTCACCCCCATCAGCACGAAGTGGCGCGGCATGGACGTGTTCCAGTGCCCGCCCAACGGTTCGGGCATGATTGTCCTGGAGATGCTGAACATCCTCGCCGGTTTCGACACCCCCTCGCAGGGCCCGATGAGCACCGAGCGCCTGCACCGCCACATCGAGGTCGCCCGCCTGGCCTATCGGGACCGCGACGCCTTCCTGTGCGACCCGGCCTTCTTCGATGTGCCGGTGGAGAAAATCCTCAGCCCGGAATACGGCGCGGCGATGCGGCGCCTGATCTCCGACGAGGTCGCCATGCGCATGATGCCGCCCGCCGGCGAGAGCGACCTGAGCCGCCACAAGGACACGGTCTACCTTTGCGTCGTCGATCAGGACGGTAATGCCTGCTCCTTCATCAACAGCCTTTTCGAGAGCTTCGGCTCGGGCATTCTGGCCGAGGAATCGGGCGTGATGCTGCAAAATCGCGGCTACGGCTTCCGGCTGGAGGAAGGGCACCCCAACTGCATCGGGCCAAACAAGCGGCCGCTGCACACCATCATCCCCGGCATGGTGATGCAGGGTGGCCAGTGCGTGATGCCCTATGGCGTGATGGGCGGGCATTACCAGCCGATGGGGCAGACGCTGTTCCTGTCCAACCACTTCGAGTTCGGCATGGACGTGCAGGAGGCGATCGACGCGCCCCGCCTGTTTCCGCGCATGGGAAAGGTGCAGGTGGAGCGTGGCATCGGCGCCGATGTCATCGACCGGCT
>JACMRO010000545.1 GCA_014376425.1 Rubritepida sp. | reverse complement strand
CCTCAAGCCACGTCGCCGAAACCCCAGGAAACCTGCGGTTCACGACGCTGTCGTATGAAGGGAAATTAGGGGTTGGGAAACCGACTGGAGCGGGCGAAGGGATTCGAACCCTCGACCCCGACCTTGGCAAGGTCGTGCTCTACCCCTGAGCTACGCCCGCCCGCTCTCTGCAGCTGTAAATGGCGCAAGCGGCGCAGCGCCGCAAGCCCCCCCATTGCCCTTTCGCCCCCGCCTCTGCCACACCCGCCACATGAGCACCGCAGACGCCCCTGAACGCGCCATCCCCAACATCCCCGGTCCGACCGCCCGCTTGCTGTGCATTCAGGCGCCTTATTATGAGTCCGTGGTCGCCGGTATGCGGCAGGGCGCGATCGACATGGCGCGCCGGGCCCGCGCCAGCGTGGAGACGATCGACGTCGCCGGCGCCTTTGAACTGCCCGCCGCGCTGCGGATGGCCATTCAGGCCGGGCGCACCGGCGACGGCGTCCTCATACTGGGGTGCGTCATCCAGGGCGGCACCGATCACTACGAACACATCTGCCGCGAGACCTTTCGCGGTATCATGGACATCTCGGTCGAGACCGGTATGCCCATCGGGTTCGGCCTGCTGACCGTGGCCACCCTGGAACAGGCGCAGGCGCGCGCGGCCGATGACCGGCACAATAAGGGCCGCGAGGCGATGTATGCTTTGCTCACTCAGGTGGCGCTGCGCCGCCAGTGGGCGTTGAAGTGACCCTCGCCGCCCCTCCGAAGGGCCGCCCGCGCACGGGCGCTCGCGTCGCCGCGGTGCAAGCCCTGTTCCAGGCCGAAGCGAGCGGCGAATCGCCTGAAACGGTGCTCGACCAGTTCATCCGCCACCGCCTGGGCCAGATGCCAGGGCAGGGCGGCTTCGAGGAAGGTCGCGTACCGGAGGCCGATGTCGGTCTTTTCGCCGGCATCGTCCGCCGCGCCGCCACCCACAGCGACGATCTCGACGCCATCATCGGCACCCACCTGGCCGAGGCTTGGCCGCTGGCCCGGCTCGACCCGGTGCTGCGCGCCCTGCTTCGGGCGGCCACCGCCGAACTGCGCGACGGCCAGTCACCGCCCGCCCGCGTCGTCATCCGCGAATATCTCGACATCGCGCATGGTTTCTTCACCAGCGAGGAGCCGCGTTTCGCCGCCGGTGTGCTGGACGCCCTGGCCCGCACTCTGCGCCCCGGCGATTTCGTGGGGTGAACCTGCCCCCGGAATTCGCGCTGATCGCCCGTCACTTCCGGCCGCTGGCGGGGCAGGGCGGGCTCGATCTGTCGGATGATGCGGCGCTCCTCACTCTGCCGCCCGGCCGCGAGCTGGTGCTGGCCGCTGATGCGATGGTCGCTGGCGTGCACTTCCTGCCGAGCGATCCGGCCGAAACGATCGGCCGCAAGCTGCTGCGGGTAAACCTGTCCGACCTCGCCGCGATGGGCGCCGACCCGCTGGCCTATCTGTTGTCGGACGCGCTGCCGCGCACCACGCCGGATGCCTGGCTGGCAGGCTTCGTGGCCGGCTTGGCGCAGGACCAGGCAGAGTTCGGGCTGCAGGTGCTGGGCGGCGACACCGTCTCGACCCCCGGGCCGGTTTCGCTGTCGCTGACCATCTTGGGTACCGTCGCGCCGGGCCAGGCGCTGCGCCGCAACGGCGCCCGGCCCGGCGATGCGCTTTGGGTCTCGGGCACCATAGGCGATGGCGCGTTGGGGCTGCGCGCGGCACGCGGCGAGATCGACAACGCCTATCTTGCCGACCGGTACCGCCTGCCGCAGCCCCGCCTGGCGCTGGGCCGGGCGTTGCGCGGCCTGGCAACCGCCTGCATGGATGTGTCGGACGGGCTGGTGCAGGATCTGGGGCATCTGTGCCGTGCCTCGGGCTGCGGCGCGGTGCTGGAGGCGGCGCGGGTGCCGCTCTCACCCGCCGCGCATGGTGCAGAACTCGGCCTGCTGCTGACCGGCGGCGACGATTACGAACTGCTCTTCGCCCTGCCGCCCGGCGTTCCCGCGCCCGACATGGCCGCCACGCGCATCGGCCACTTCACTTACGGCGCTCCGGATGTTCTGGTGCTCGATGAACAAGGCCAGCCGATGGCGCTGGCTGCCCAAGGGTGGAGCCACTTCTGATGGACGCGACAGCCGAGCGCGAGATGCGCATCACAGTCTGGCGGCTGTTCTTCTGCCAGGCGCTGATGCAGGCGACGGTGGTGGGCCAGGTCGCAATGAGCGCGCTGATCGGCCACACCCTGTCGGCCGATGCGGGCCTGGCCACGCTTCCCATGGCAGTGCAGATGACGACGGTGATGCTGGCCTCCATCCCGGCCGGCATCCTGTTCGCGCGAATGGGGCGGCGGGCCGGCTTCATGGTCGGCGCGGTGGCCTCGATCCTGGGCTCTCTGCTGTTCGCGCTGGGCGTCTACTGGTCCAGCTTTTTCATCTATTGCGGCGGTTCGGCCTTCGCCGGGGTGGGCTTCGGCATCGCCCAGCATTACCGCTTCGCGGCGTCCGAGGTCGCCCCCCCGGCCTATCGCGCACGCGCCATCTCCCTGGTGATGACCGGCCCCATCCTTTCCGCCATCGCGGGGCCCGAGATCGTCAAGCGCACCTACGACCTGGCGCTGCCCTACCTGTTCCTGTCGACCTACCTTATCCTGGCCGTGCTGCCGGTGATGTGCCTGTTCCTGCTCGCCGGTACCCGGCTGCCGCCGCCGCCGCCGCGCCAGGACTCGCCCACGCCTATCGGCCAGATCAATGCCCGCCCGGGCTTCGTTACGGCCGCGGTGGCCGGGCTGGTCGCCTATGGCTCGATGAACCTCATCATGACGGCGACGCCGCTCGAGATGATGCTATGTGGCTTCGGCGTCAGTGCCTCGGCCAGCGTCATCCAGTGGCACGCATTGGCGATGTTCGCGCCGGGCTTCGTCACCGGCCGGCTGATCGGCCGTTTCGGTTTGCAGCGCATGATGATGGCGGGCGCGGTGCTGACCGCCGGCTGCGCCCTGGTCGCGCTGCTGGGCGAGACGTTCTGGCATTTCGTGGCCGGCCTGGTGTTGCTGGGGGTGGGGTGGAACTGGATGTTTGTCTCGGCCACCGCGCTGCTCGCCACGGCCTACGACCCGGCGGAACGGATGCGGGCGCAGGCGGCAAACGACTTCATCGTCTTCGGCACCGTCGCCTGCACCGCCTTCCTGTCGGGTTTCCTGCACGCGCGGTTGGGATGGGAGGCACTGAATCTGGCCATCATCCCGCCGTTGTTGGCGGCCCTGGGCCTGTTGCTCTGGCAGCAACGCATGCAGGCGCGGCTAGTGCCACGGGCGGCCTGACGCAGGGGATGATGAGATGACCCGCTGGGCCGCCGTGCTCCGCGAAGCCGGGGTGCAGCCGCAATGAGCGATCTTCCGACCACCGTCGACATCACCGAGGAGGGCCCGCGCGAAGGCTTTCAGATCGAGCCTGGCCCGGTCCCGACCGCCGACAAGATCGCGCTGATCGACGCGCTGGCGCAGACCGGCCTGCGCCGCATCCAGGCCGCCAGCTTCGTGAGCCCCAGGATCGTGCCGGGCTGGGCGGATGCAGAGGCGGTAGTGGCCGGCTTTACCCCGCGCCCGGGGGTGGAATACACCGCGCTGTGGTTCAACGCCGCGGGCCTTGCCCGCGCACAGGGCTTCGCCGGCCGGCTGACCCTGGCCGGCTCGATCACCGTCACAGGCTCCGAGGCCTTCACCCGGAAGAATTTGAACCGCAGCCAGGCGGAGCAGCTGGAGGCGCAACGCAGGAACGTGGCGGTCCACCAGGCCGCCGGGGTGGCGGTCACCCGGGTGTCGGTGCAGGCGGCGTTCGGCTGCAATTATTCGGGGGCAGTGCCGGCCACCCAGGCGCTGGCTGCCCTGTCCGATGCCATGGTGATCGCGGCGGAGACCGGATGCACGATCCAGAAAATCTCGCTGGCCGACAGCATGGGCTGGGCCAACCCGCTGCAAATCGAGCGCCTGGTTGGTGCCGTCCGCACGCGCTTCCCCGGCCCCGCCGTCTCGCTGCATCTGCACGACACGCGCGGCCTGGGCATCGCCTGCGCCGCGGCCGGGCTGCGGCTGGGGGTCGCGCAGTTCGACGCCGCGGTGGCGGGGCTGGGCGGCTGCCCCTTCGCCGGCCACCCCGGCGCGCCGGGCAACATCGCCACCGAGGAACTGGTTTTCCTGTGCGAGGAAATGGGCATCGAAACCGGTGTCGATCTTGAGGCGCTGATCGGTGCCGCCGCGATGGCCGAGCGCATCGTCGGCCATCGCCTGCCGTCCAATCTGCTGCGCGGCGGCGGGTTGGCCGCGTTCCGGCGGACGGCCTGATGCCCGCCCGGCCCACCCACGCCATGGCGGGGCCCGACCCGGCCCAGCCATGCCCGCGGCGCGCGGTCGCTGGCCATGGCACTGGGCGGCGTAAGCCGAAGGCTGCCAGGCCGGCAT
>JACMRO010000544.1 GCA_014376425.1 Rubritepida sp. | reverse complement strand
TGTCGGGCAACTGCCGCGCCGGGATGTAGCGGGCTGAGAGCCGCACCGTCTCGGTCACCGCCTCATCGAGGATGCGCACGCCGTGGTGCTTCTCCAGCGTGGCGACCAGGCCGCGCAGCATGGCGTTGGCCAGGGGCAGCGATGGCTCCTCGACCTTCACCACCTGGAAGCGGCGGGTCAGCGCGGCGTCCTTCTCGAAATACTTCTTGTATTCGGCCCAGGTGGTGGCGGCGACGCAGCGCATCTCGCCGCGCGCCAAGGCGGGCTTGAGCAGGTTCGCCGCGTCATTCTGCCCGGCCTGGCCGCCGGCGCCGATTAGCGTATGCGCCTCGTCGATGAACATGATCACCGGTTGCGGCGAGGATTTTGCGCCGTCGATCACGCCCTTCAGGCGGCTCTCGAACTCGCCCTTCATCGACGCGCCGGCCTGCAGCATGCCCATGTCGAGCGACATCAGCCGGACCTTGCTCAGCGCCTCGGGCACGTCGCCCGAGGCGATGCGCAGCGCCAGGCCCTCGACCACCGCGGTCTTGCCCACGCCGGCCTCGCCGGTGAGGATCGGGTTGTTCTGCCGGCGGCGGGTGAGGATGTCGATCATCTGCCGGATTTCGGCGTCGCGGCCCAGGATCGGGTCGATCTTGCCGGCCTTCGCGGCGGCGGTGAGATCGGTGCAGAACTGCTCCATCGGCCCACCGGCGCGCGGCGCGCCGTCCGCCGGCGCGCCGGACGCGCCTGGGGGTGCCGCAATTGCGGCCTGCGCCTCCTCCTCGCTGCCTTTCGCCAGGGCTTCGAGGTTCTTTCGCAGCGCATCGGCGGGGATGTTGAGCAACGCCGGCGCGCTTTCCTTGACGGTCCGCGCGAGGTCCTCGTCGCTCAGCAACGCCGCCAGCAGGTGCCCGGTGCGGATCTTCCCCTGGTTGCCCTCCAGGCTGGCGATCAGCCAGGCCTCGCGCAGCCAGGTGACGATGTCGGGCGACAGGGACGGGGCGCGGGCGTTGCCGGTGCGCATCTTGTCCAGCGCCCGGGTCAGCTCCGCCATCACCCGCCCGGCGTCGATGCCCGACTGCTTGATGATCTGCGACACGTCCGAGCCCGGGGTCTCCACCAACTTGGTCAGCAAGTGCTCGATCTCGACGTTGTAGTGGCTGCGCGACAGCGTGAGCCCAGCCGCGGCCTCGAGTTGCCGGCGCCCCAGCTCAGTGAGGCGTGACACCAGGGATTTCAGATCAATCGCCGCCATGCGCCCGCCGCCTCCTCAACCACCGCACGGCATCGAATACCGCCAGGACGTGTTGCGGCGCAGGCTAGGGTCTTGCCTTGCCCCGTGTCTAGCGGCCTCGCGCGGTTGCATGTTCGCGAAGAGGTGATCGTTTCGATACGGAGCGTCTATTGGACTGCGGAAGCCGTGTAGGCATGGCCTCCATTCGTGGGCTAGGTTGGGCTTATCGCGACAGGGGGCGGCCACATGGCGGATGATGTGCTGGATGTGGAAGCGCTGCTGGCGCCGCTGGGCGAGGATGGCGGTGGCGCCGATCTTCGGCAGGATTACTCGCCCAGCTCGATCTACCAAAAACTGCGCGACGCGCGCAGCGAGGCGCGGGCGGATGAACGCGCGCGCGACAGCGACGCCGAGGCCGAGGCCGGCGTGCCGGATGGCTGGCGCCATGTGCGGCGGCTCGCCGTGCAGGCGTTGGAGACCGGCGCCAAGGATTTCGAGATCGCGTCCTGGCTGACCGAGTCGCTGGTGCGGCTGGAAGGCCTGGCGGGCTTCGCGGCCGGCGTGCGGCTGCTGACCGGGCTGCTGGAACGATACTGGGATGCCGGCCACCCGCAGCCTGACGAGGATGGTCTGGAAGGCCGGTCGGCACCGATCGGCGGGCTGTCAGGCAGCGACACGGATGGCACGGCGATGCAGCCGCTGCGCCGGCTGGCGCTGTTCCGCCGCCCCTCGGGCGAGCCGTTCAGCCTGTACCAGTACGAGGCGTCGGAGCAGACCGCGGGGCTGGCCGACGAGGAGCGTCGCGAGCAGCGCTTCGCCCAAGGCGTGGTGCCGCTGGACAAGGTGGAGGCCGAGGTGACTTTCGGGCCCGCGCGCGCGGCGCTGGCTGGCCCCGCCGCAGCCGCCGCCGCCGTTCGCGCCGACTGGCAGGCCCTGCAGGACCAGATGGATGCGCGCTTCGGCCAGGACGCGCCGCCGACGCGTCGGGTGGCCGAGTTGCTCGACCGGATGGTGGAAGTGGCGCAACGCCTAGCCGGCGCCGGCGGCGGCGGCGGCGGCGCGGCGCCCGCGGCGATTTCCATAGACGGCGCGCCGGCCATGCCAGCTGCGGTGGCGGCGCCCGGCGCCATGGGCTTCACCACCAGCCTGGCCAACCGGGAACAGGCGCTGCGCACGCTCGAGCAACTGGCGGAGTTCTTCCAGAAATCCGAGCCGCACTCCTTCCTGGCCTACACCTTGGCCGATGCCGCCCGCCGTGGCCGGATGAGCCTGCCCGAGCTGCTGTCCGAGGTGATGGCCGATGACGGGGCCCGTACGGCGATGCTAACGGCGCTGGGCATCCGCCCAAATGCGATGGACGCCAGCGAATAAGTGATCCAGACCGATGCAACGGGTTGCGTTGAGTGCGAAATTCCTGCTGACCTAACGCTGAATTCGGGTAGGCTCCCGCTCAGCGACGAGCTGCGAGCCTGTACGGATCAATCGATTGGGGCGCGACGGCGCCAGGGGAGAAGCCATGGCCAGCGTTCATGACAAGCTGAACCGGGTGCGCAAGCCGCGCGTCCACATCACCTATGACGTCGAGACGGAAGGGGCCGCCATCGAGCGTGAGCTGCCGTTCATCGTCGGCGTGATGGGCGATTTTGCGGGCGACCCGAGCGAGCCGCTGAAGCCTTTGGCCGAGCGTAAATTTACCCAGATCGACCGCGACAATTTTAACGACGTGATGGCGCGCGTCGCACCTGGCCTGAACATGAAGGTTGAGAACACGCTGGCCGGCGACGGCAGCGAGATGGGCGTGAACCTCAAGTTTCGCAGCATGGATGATTTCGAGCCGGCGAAGGTCGCCGAGCAGGTGCCGGCGCTGAAGGCGTTGATGGAAACCCGCGCCAAGCTGCGCGACCTGATGAGCAAGGTCGACAACTCCGACAAGCTGGAGGAATTGCTGGATGAGGTGTTGCAGGACGAGGCAAAGCTGAAGAGCCTGTCCGAGCAGCTTGGCCCCGGCAAAGAAGGGGCCTGAGCCATGAGCGGAACCGAATCCAGCCCGGCCGCCGCCGGCACGACGACGACCGAGGAGGGCGGGCTCTCCTTCCTCGACCAGGTGATCGGCGCCACCCGGCAGACCGAGAAGGACCGCGCGCAGGACCTGATCAGGGCGCTGACCGAGGAGGCGCTGAAGGGCACCGTCACCTACAGCAAGAACCTGACGCAGACCTTCAACCGCGCCATCGCCGAGATTGACCGCAAGCTGTCGGCGCAGCTCAACGCCATTATACACCATGAGAAATTCCTCAAGCTGGAAGGCTCCTGGCGCGGGCTGAACCACCTGGTGATGAATAGCGAGACCGGCACCAGCCTGAAGATCCGGCTGCTGCAGGTGAGCAAGCGCGAGCTGAACCGCGACCTGACGCGGGCGGTGGAGTTCGACCAATCCGGCCTGTTCAAGAAGATCTACGAGAACGAGTTCGGCACCCCCGGCGGCGAGCCCTATGGTACGCTGATCGGTGACTATGAATGGTCCAACCATCCGGACGATGTCGAGACACTGCGGCTGATGTCGAACGTCGCGGCCGCCGGCTTCGCGCCCTTCATCTCGGCCGCGGGGCCGAAGATGTTCGGCTTCGAGGACTATCGCGAGCTGTCCAAGCCGCGCGATCTCACAAAAATCTTCGAGACGCAGGAATACGCCAAGTGGCGCAGCTTCCGCGACAGCGAGGACAGTAGATTTGTCACGCTCGTACTGCCTCGCGTCATCGCCCGCCTGCCCTATGGCGAGAAGACCAAGCCGATCGACGAATTCGCCTACGAGGAAGCGCCGGCCAACGCCGACGGCACCGCGAAGGCGATGGACCACAACGAGTATTGCTGGATGAACGCGGCCTATGTGCACGCGACCCGCATGACCGACGCCTTCGCCCAGTATGGCTGGTGCACCGCGATCCGCGGCGCCGAGGGCGGCGGCAAGGTGGAGAACCTGCCGACCCATGTCTTCACCTCTGACGATGGCGACCTGGATACGAAGTGCCCGACCGAGATCGGCATTACCGACCGGCGGGAGGCGGAGCTGTCCAACAACGGCTTCCTCCCGCTGTGCCACTACAAGAACACCGATTACAGCGTGTTCTTCGGCGCCCAGACCACGCAGAAGCCGAAGAAGTACGACCGGCCGGAGGCGACCGCCAACGCCGCCATCTCCGCCCGCCTGCCCTACATCATGGCAACGTCGCGTTTCGCGCATTTCCTCAAGGTGATGGCGCGCGACAAGATCGGCTCCTTCATGGAGGCGTCGGACTGCGAGCAGTGGCTGAACCGCTGGATCCAGAACTACGTCAACCCGATCGAAGGCGCGGGACAGGAAAGCCGCGCCAAATACCCGCTGCGCGAGGCGAAGATCGAGGTCAAGGAAATCCCGGGCAAGCCGGGCTCCTACAACGCGGTGGCCTATCTGCGGCCCTGGCTGCAGATGGAGGAGCTGACGACGTCGATGCGGATGGTCGCGCGCATTCCGCAGAAGGCCTGAAAGCGTCGTGGCGGAGCCGCGCGGGGCGGATTTGACCGGCCTGCGCGAGACGGTGCTGGCCGGTCGTTTCTTTTCCCACGGGAGCCCGGCGCGGGAGGTGGCGGAATTCGTCACCGAGCGTGAGCCGGCCGCCGTGCTGCGTGCGTGGCTGGGCGGCGCGCTGCCCGCCACGCGCGACCTGCTGGAGGAGGTGCTGGACCGCGACATCGCGCAGCTCGACCGCATGATCTCGCGGCAGCTCGACGCCATCCTGCATCAGGAACGGCTGCGCCGGCTGGAGGGCTCCTGGCGTGGCCTGGCCTGGCTGGTGGACGGCTTCGTGCAGGACCGGCTGGTCAAGGTGCGGCTGCTGGTGATGCGCTGGGCCGAGCTGGCGCGCGACCTGGAACGCGCCGCCGAATTCGACCAGTCGCACATGTTCCGCATGGTCTACGAGGAGGAATTCGGCACCCCCGGCGGCGAGCCTTTCGGCATGCTGGCGGCCGATTACGAAATCCATCCCGGCCCCTCGGCCGGCCACCCGGTGAACGATGCGGTGGTGCTGGACCAGCTGGCCGCGGTCGGCGCCGCCGCCTTCTGCCCCATCGTGCTGCCCGCCGCGCCTGAGCTGCTGGGCCGGGACGACTTCCACGGCGCCGGCACCACCATGTCGTTGGCCGAGGTGCTGCGCGCGCCCGAACGCACCCGCTGGCGCAGCCTGGCCGCGCGCGAGGATACCCGCTTCGTGGCGCTGGTGCTGCCGCGCACGCTGGGCCGGCCTGCCTGGCGCGACGATGGCAGCCGCGCCGACCGCTTTCGCTACCGCGAGGATGCTGGCCGCGCCGACCAGCGGGTCTGGACCACCCCCGTCTACGCGCTGGCCTCGGTCGCCGCCCGCGCCTTTGCGAAGTTCCGCTGGCCCGCCGAAATCCGCGGCGCCGAGCCGGGCTGGGAGCCGACCGGCGGCGTCGTCGAAACGCTGCCGCATGAACGCTTCCGCGCCGATCCGCCCGGCCCCCCGCCGCGCCCGCCGCTGGAGCTTTCGCTGACCGACGACCAGGAGCGCGAGGCGGCCGATGGCGGCCTGGTCGCCTTGTGCGGCCTGGACTCGCTGCCCGAGGCAAGCTTCGGCGCGGTGCCTTCCATCCACAAGCCGCCGCGCATGACGACTGACATCGCCAACGCCAACCAGCGCATGTCGGCGCAGCTGAACAGCGTTCTCTGCGTCAGCCGCTTCGCCCATATCGTAAAGCTGATGGGGCGCGACATGGTGGGCAGCGCCTTGTCGGCCGAGGAGGTTGAGCTGCGCTTGCAGCAATGGCTGAACCGGCACGTCACCGGCCTGGCCGGCAGTGGCGACGCGGCCGCGCGCTACCCGCTGCGCGATGCGCGCGTGGAGGTGCGCGAGCGCCCAGGCCGCCCCGGCAGCTATGGCTGCACCATCACCCTGCAGCCGCATTACCAACTCGATGAGGTTGGTGCATCTTTCCGCCTCGTCACCGACCTGGCAGCACCACGCCTGGCGGCCTGAACCCATAAGAGGAACGTGATCCATGGCCAGTGCTGGCGAGGCTTTCAAGGCGGGCGACCTGGCCGGCGCGGTCACTGCCGCCCAGGCCGCGGTGAAGGCCGCGCCGCGCGATTCGGGCGCGCGCTGGCTGCTGGCGGAGCTGATGCTCTTCGCCGGCGACGCCGAACGGGCCGACCGCATGCTGGACGCGGCGGTGCTGGACGAGCCTTCGCCGGCCGTCATGGAATTCCGCAAGCTGCTGCGGGCCGAGGTAATCCGCCAGCAGGTCTGGGCCGATGGCCGGGCGCCAAAGTTCTCCGGCGATGAGGCGACGCCGGCGCAATCCGCGGCCATCCGCGCTGCCGTCCTGGCACGCGCCCAGGCTTTGGAAGAAGCTGAAACCGAAGCCGCCGCCGCCGAGGAGGCCCGGCCGCCCCGTGCGGGGGTGGCGACGCTGGCCGACAACACAGAAGTGCCCTTCGACGATTTCCGCGACGCGGACGACCTGATGGCGCCGATGGTCGAGGTGCTGACCACCAATGGCGACCACATCCTGGTTCCGGTGGAGCGCATCGTGCATCTCGAATTCGAGGCGCCGCGCCGGCCGCGCGACCTGGCCTGGCGCCGCACCACCATCGAACTGGTCGATGGCACCGAAGGCGTCGTCTACATGCCCACCATCTACCCCGGCGCGGCGGGGCTGCCCGACCCGGTGCGCCTCGGCCGCATCACTGAATGGACCGAGAGCCCGGGGCCGGTGCGCGGCCGCGGCCAGCGCCTGTTCCTGATCGGCGAGGAGGCAGTGGCATTGGCCGATCTGGCGTCCGTGCGCTTCACCGCATGAGCGGCCGCACCATGCAGCGGGTGCGCCTGCCGCTGCTGGACCGGCTGCTGGATGCCGACCCCGGCACGCTGCGTGAGCCGGTGGCGACGCCCGCCATCGCGCTCGACACGTTGCGGGCGGCGGTGCGGCGCGACCTTGAGGCACTGCTCAACGCGCGCCGCCGGCGCTGGCCGCTGCCCGAGACGGCGCCCGAACTTGCCGCCTCGCCACTCGGCTACGGCATCCCCGACGCGACCTCGGGCGCCTATGCCCAGCCGGAGAAGCGCGAGGCGCTGGCCGAGGAGGTCGAGCGCATCATCCGCCGCTTCGAGCCGCGATTGCTGTCCGTGCGCGTCACCCTGCGCGACAGCGAGAACGAACTGGACCGCACCCTGCGCCTGAAGGTCGACGCCGTGCTGCGCACCGACCCGATCCCCGAGCCGATCAGCTTCGAGACGGTGATCGAGGCGGTGAGCCATGAAGTGCGGGTGAGCGAGCGCGGATGATGCGCGATCCCATCCGGTGCGGGGCGGCGCCGTGAGCGAGTCCCTCCTCCCCTACTACAACCGCGAACTGGCCGCCCTGCGCCGCCTCGCCGGCGAATTCGCCGAGGCCTATCCCAAGGTCGCCGGCCGGCTGCGCATCACATCCGACGGCCAGGTCGATGATCCGCATGTCGATCGCCTGCTGGAGGGCGTGGCCTTCCTCGGCGGCCGGGTACAGCAGCGGTTGGAGGATGAGCTTCCCGAGATCACCGTCGCGCTGCTGGAACTGCTGAGCCCGCATTTACTGGCCCCGGTGCCGAGCATGACCACGGTGCGCCTCAGCCCAAAACCCGAGGCGCGTGGCCCTGCCACGGCGCCGCGCGGCACGCCGCTGGAAACCGAACCGGTGCGCGGCGAACCGCTGCGCTACCAGACCTGCCACGACGTCACGCTTTGGCCTGTGGCGATCGAGGCGGTGCGGCTGATGGGTCTGCCGCTGGCGGCCCCCGCCAACCCGCGCGCGCCCGGCGCCAGCGCCTGCCTGCGTCTGACGCTTCGTACCCTGGTGCCTGACCTAACCTTCGCCGAGACCGGGCTGGACCGGTTGCGGCTGCATGTGCGCGGCAGCGCCCAGGTCGCCGCCGGGCTGCATGAATTGCTGGCCACCAGCTGCGTCGGCATCGCGCTGGCCGACGGCCCGGGCGACCTGGCGCCAACCCTGATCGGCCCCGATAACATCCGCCCCGCCGGTTTCGAGCGGAACGAGGCGGCACTGCCCTGGCCGCGCCGCGCCTTCGACGGGCACCGGCTGCTGACCGAGTATTTCGCCCACCCGGAAAAGTTCCTTTATCTCGATCTGGACGGGCTGGATGCGCGGGTGCTGCTGCAGCGCTCCAACAAGCTCGAAGTCTTCATCTACCTCAGCCGCGCCGCGCCCGAGCTGGAACGCACCGTCGCCGCCGACACGCTGGCGCTGCATTGCACGCCGGCGGTCAACCTGTTCCCGCAGCGCTGCGAGCCGATCACGCTGGACGGCACCCAGTCCGACTGGCTGGTCATCGCCGATGCGCGCCGGCCCGCCGCGCTGGAAATCCATAGCATCGACGGCGTGCGCGAAAGCCGGCCGGATGGCGCGCGCCGCCTGGTGCTGCCGTTCCAGCGGCTGGCGCGCGACGGCGCGGCGGAGGAGGACGCCGCCCCAATGCAGTGGGTCGCCACCCGCAAGCCCGCCGCCTCGCCGCTCTCGGGCACCGAGACGCGGCTGATGCTGCGCGACGAGGCGTTCGAGCCCGACGCGCCGGCCGATGGGGTGCTGACCATCCACGCCACCTGCTGCAACCGCGACCTGCCCGAGCAGCTGCCCTTCGGCGGCGGCCAGCCCCGCCTGCGCATCGCCGACCCGGAATCGCCCGCCGCCACGGCCGAATGCCTGACGGCGCCCACCTCGACCCTGCGGCCGCGGCTGCACGAGCGGGGCGCCTGGCAGCTGGTCTCGCACCTGGCGCTGAACCACCTGGGCGTCATGGGCGGTGAGAACGCGGCAGTGGCGCTGCGCGAGATGCTGCGGCTGCATGATCTGCGGGACACGCCCGAAAGCCGCGCGGCGATCGCGGCGCTGGTATCGGTGCAGTCGGGCCCCGGCGTGGCGCGCATTCCGGGCCAGCGGCCGGGCGTGTTCGTGCGCGGCCTGGACGTGTCGCTGACCTTCGACCCGCAGGCCTGGACCGGCGGCGGCCTTTACCTGCTGGGCGCCGTGCTGGAGCGCTTTCTGGCGCTGCAGGTCTCGGTCAACGGCTTCGTCCGCACCCGCGCGCTGGTGCGGGGCCGCGCCGCGCCGGTGGCGACCTGGGCGCCGCGCAGCGGGACGCGCGTGCTGCTGTGAGCGACGATCCGGATGCCACGATCGTGCCGCGGCGGCGCCCGGCTGCGCCGGCGCCGGGAGGCCGCGACGCCACACTGGAAAGCCCACGCGAAGCCAGCGCGGCGCCGCTGGTGGAGACGCGTGCCGAAGCCGCCCCGGGGGCCGCGCAGGGCCCATCCTTTTCGGACCCGGCGCGGCCCCCGGGGCTGGTGTGGGCCGATGCCAGCCCGGCCGAACCCGACACCGTGATACCGCGCCGCCCGATCCCCTCCCTCGGCGCCATGGCGCTGCCCGCGGCACCGGCGCCGGTGCTAGCGCCCAGCGCCACGCCGCTGGAAGCCGTCATCGCCGCCACCCCGCCTCCCGCTCCCGCCACCGGCCGCGCCCCCAGCCCGCTCGCCACCCTCGCCGCCCACCCCGCACGCTTCGATCTCGACCAGGCCGCCTTCGTCATCGCCCGTGGCCGTGACGCGGTAACGCTGCCCTTCGCGTCGGTGCCGCGCCTGGGACTGCCCCTGGCCGAAGTCACCGCGGCAGACCCCG